>DMLG01000124.1 GCA_003453455.1 Clostridiales bacterium | reverse complement strand
AGACCTGTGCCTGAGATATTCCGATTTCCTCTGCGACCTCCATTTGCGTTTTGCCCTGAAAAAAACGCAGGTTCAAAATGTGCTTTTCACGCTCACAAAGGCGTTTCATTGCCTCGGATATGGCAATATGTTGAAGCCAGTTTTCGTCGGTATTTTTTGCGTCTTTTACCTGATCCATAATAAAAATTGCTTCACCTCCGTCGTGATATACCGGCTCAAAAAGGCTTACAGGGTCGCATATTGCATCAAGCGCAAAAACTACCTCCTCCTTTGGAAGACCGAGCTTTTGGGCAATTTCTGCAACGGTAGGTTCTTTGGAATTTGCATTTATGAGGCTCTCCTTTGCGTAAAGCGCTTTATATGCAATATCTTTTAGAGAGCGGCTTACCCGTATCGCATTGTTATCACGAAGGTATCTGCGCACTTCGCCGATAATCATCGGTACAGCATATGTGGAAAACTGAACATTTAAAGAAGTATCAAAATTGTCAATAGCCTTAATAAGTCCAACGCATCCCACCTGAAAGAGGTCATCAGCGTTTTCGCCGCGGCTTGAAAACCTTTGGATGACGCTCAAAACAAGGCGGAGATTACCCCGTATAAAGGTTTCACGGGCAAGGGCGTCGCCCTCTTTTATTTTGACAAAAAGCTCCTCTTTTTCCTTTTTTGAAAGAGTCGGAAGCTTAGTGGTATTTACGCCGCAAATTTCAACCTTATTCATTACATATCCCCCTTTAAAAATTATGTAATGTGTTAGATTTGGAGAATATTTTAAGTAATGAATGTTATATATTTATTATTTTCAAAATTTGGGATTGTTATACTTTTTTGAAGTCAAAAAAAACACTTTTGCCCGGAATTTTCGGAGCAAAAGTGTAAGTTATATTTATTTGCGCCAGGCACTTGGCGAGAACAGCACCAAAATCGGGAAAATTTCCAATCTTCCGATTAGCATATCCATTGAGAGGACTATTTTTGAAAGTGCTGAAAAGGCGCTGAAATTCTGCGTAGGACCGACTTTGGCAAGTCCCGGACCAATGTTATTCAAAGTTGCAACAACGGCTGTAAAGTTTGTTGTATAATCCATATTGTCAATGCTTATTATAAGAATTGATGCAACATAAATGACAATATATGCCGCCATATATACATTTACTGCGCGTATTACGCTATGCTCGACAGGACGGCCGTTCATAGTCACTTTATGCGTGCTTTTTGGATGTGCGGCGATTTTTATCTCTTTAAATATGCTTTTTACAAATATTATTATACGGGACACTTTTATTCCGCCGCCTGTGCTGCCTGCCGAAGCACCTATAAACATAAGTGTAACAAGGATTGTTTTTGAAAGCTCCGGCCACAGGTCAAAATCTCTGGTAGAATATCCTGTTGTAGTAATTAAAGCCGCAGTCTGAAATGCTGCGTGGCGTATCGTTTCGGACAAATTTCCGAACAGCGGACGTATGTTAAATGTTATTGTTATAATTGAAATGAAAATTATTCCAAGGTATGCGCGAAGCTCTTCCGAGCGCAATACGGAGCGGAGTTTGCCCAATAGGAGCATATAGTAAATGGAAAAATCAATACCGAACAAAATCATAAATACCGTTATTACATTCTGAGTGTATGCAGAATACTCCGAAAGTCCCGAATTAAGCACCGCAAAGCCTCCCGTACCCGCCGTGCCGAAGGAAAGCGTGAGGGCTGAAAACATATCAAGACCGCCTGCTAAGAGGAAAATGATTTCTATAACAGTCAGAATGATATAAATGATATAGAGTATTTTTGCAGTTTGACGGATTTTCGGAACAAGCTTGCTTACAGAAGGGCCGGGGCTTTCAGCTTTTATAAGGTAAAGGTTATTCCCTCCTGATAACGGAAGTATTGCCACCAAAAATACTAAAACTCCCATACCGCCGATAAAGTGTGTAAAACTGCGCCAAAACAGCAGCGATTTAGGGAGAGCTTCGACATCGGTCAGTATTGATGCACCTGTTGTTGTAAAGCCTGATACAGTTTCAAAAAGTGCGTCTACAAAATTAGGTACAGCGCCTGAAATAACAAAAGGCAGTGCGCCGAATATACTCATAATTATCCATGAAAGCGCAACGGTTATAAAACCCTCTTTTGAGAACATAGTCCTGTCCTTTATTGTAGGTATGGTGCATGCTGCACCCAGCCCCGCACAGATTAGTATGCAGATGACAAATGTGAATGCACACGGCTCGGAAAACACGAGTGCGCAAATAAGAGGCAGTACCAAGGCAGCTGCCTCAACATTAAGTACCCAGCCGAGCGTGTTTATAATTATTTTGTAGTTCATAGCTCTATTTCCTTATATAAAAATATCTGAAATATCCTTTAAACCTTTGTGAGTGGTTACAACAATAACAGTATCCTTTGGATGAATTGTATCCTTGCCGTGAGGGGTGATTATTTTACCCTTGCGGTTTATACAGGCGATACGGGTATTGTCCTTTAATTTCATTTGTTCAAGAGGAATGTTTGCTATCGGAGAGTTTTCCCCGATACGGAATTCCAAAGCCTCCGCCTTTCCATCGAGAATTAAGTGCATTGTTTCAATATTGCTGCCCATAGAATTCTTTTTTGCACGCACAAACCGTACAATATAATCGGCGGTAATATTCTTTGGATATATGACAGTATCAAGGTCAAGACCTTCTATGACATCATCGTAAGCGATTCGGTTTACCTTTGTTACAATTTTGCCGTCCATCTTAGTCTTTGCAAACAAGGACAAAAGAACATTTTCTTCATCAATGTTTGTAAGCGCAACAAAGGACTCGGCTCTATCTAAGCCCTCCTCCAAAAGGATACGGTTTTCCGTACCGTCCGCATTGATTACCGATGCTTTTGGCAAAAGCTCACAGAGTTTTTCGCATCTTAACGCATTCTGTTCTATAATTTTAACTCTTATACCTGCGGAAATAAGCTGTTTTGCAAGATAATATGCGGTAGCGCCTCCGCCTACTATAATGGTGTCCTTTACGCGGTTAGTTTTGACGCCTATTCTTTTGAAGAAATCTACACTCCCCTCAGGAGATGCGACAATACTTACAAGGTCGCCGCTTTTTATTATAAAATCTCCGTTTGGGATATAAGCGTTTTCACCGCGTTCCACGCCGCATACAAGTACTTCACCGCCAAAATTTGCGCTCATATCAGAGATTTTCATATCCAAAAGCGGTGAATTTTCGTTAATTCTGAATTTCAGAATTTCCACTCTGCCTTTTGCAAAGGTATCAATTTTAATAACTGACGGGAACCGCAGAATACGGGCAATCTCCTGTGCCGCTGTTGCCTCCGGATTGATAATCATAGCAAGTCCCAAATCTTCTTTAAACATATGAAGTCCTTTTGAGTATTCGGGATTTCTCACTCGTGCTATTGTTTGGCATCCGCCTGCTTTTTTTGCCATAAAGCAGGTGAGGAGATTAAGTTCATCTGCCCCTGTTGCCGCAATTAGCAGGTCAGCGTCCATAACGCCTGCCTCGGTAAGCGTATCAAGGTCAGAACAGCTTCCGCATACGCCCATAATATCATATTCATTTATCAAATCTTGCACAATGCTGTACCGAAGGTCGATAACCGTTATGTTATGCTCTTTTTCCTGACTGAGCTTTTCCGCAAGTTTTTGACCGACTTTTCCGCATCCTACAATGATTATATTCATAAAACATTCTTCCCTTCATAAGAGTTACCTAATTATAGCAAAAAAATTACAGTTTTGCAATAGTTTCAAGCTCTTTTGCTTTAAATTGCAGATTATAAAGCTTTTCGTATATGCCTGAAAGGGCGATAAGGTCGCTATGCGTACCCTTTTCTATAATTTTTCCGCCTGCAATTACTGCGATTTCGTCAGCGTTTTTTATTGTGGAAAGACGATGGGCAACAACAATCGTGGTTCTTCCGCGGCATAGCTCATCCAAAGCATCTTGTATCAGGATTTCCGTAGTATTATCAAGAGCGCTTGTTGCCTCGTCAAGAATGAGAATAGGCGGATTTTTAAGAAAAATACGAGCTATGGAAATTCTTTGCTTTTGCCCGCCTGAAAGTTTTACGCCGCGCTCGCCTATTCTTGCATCATATCCGTCTTTGAGTGACATTATGTAGTCGTGAATATTTGCCTTTTTTGCAGCCTCAATGATTTCCGCATCAGTTGCCCCAGGTTTACCGTAAGCAATATTTTTTTTGATGCTCGAATTGAACAAATATACATCTTGTTGTACTATTCCGATGGCGTCCCTTAGTGAACTCAATGTGAGCGAATGAATTTCGTTTGAGTCTATAAAAATTTCTCCCCTTTTTGTATCATAAAAATGGGGAATAAGGTGGCATATTGTAGTTTTTCCGCCGCCGCTCGGGCCTACCAAAGCAAGTTTTTTGCCGGCGGGTATGTCAAGGCTCAGGTTTTTAATAACATCCTCTCCGTCCTCATAACCGTAGGAAACATTTCTGAATTCAATATGCCCTTTGCAGTCTTTGAGGTCGTGCGCATCGGGACTATCAAATTCAGGCTCGGTATCCATAATTTCGCAAAACCGTTCAAAACCGCTTACGCCGTCCTGGAACTGTTCCATAAAATTGATAAGAGTGGTAACGGGAGTAAGAAAAAGATTAACCGATACTATAAATGCCCCATAATCACCAAAATTTATTTTTTCTGCGTATAGGAAAAATCCTCCTGCAATAAGCACAAGCACATTAAAAATATCGGTTATAAATGAGGTAGTCGAATGGAAAATTCCCATTGCCTTGTAGGCGGATTTTCGCGCATTTACAAACTGTTCGTTGCCGATATCAAATTTTTTCTCCTCGATTTTGGAATTATTAAATGCCTTAGTCACGCGTATTCCCGATATACTGCCCTCAATGGAGGCATTTATAACGGCAATTGATTTTCGGCTTTCGGAAAATGCACGGTGCATACGGGTTCGCATTGCCATCGCAATCCATACCAAAAACGGAACGCATAAAAATATAATAAGCGTAAGTGGAAAATTTATGGTAGAAAGATATATAAATGATACAATTACCGTTATGCCTGAAATTATCAGGTTTTCGGGGCCGTGATGGGCAAGCTCGCTTATGTCCATAAGGTCGTTTGTGAGGCGTGACATAAGCTTTCCCGTCTCGTTGTTATCAAAAAAACCAAAGGACAGCTTTTCTAAATGATTAAACATATCACGGCGCATATCCGCCTGCATACCAACGCCCATTATATGACCTTTGTATTGTATGTAATATCTCAAAAGCATACGGATTGTGTATAAAAATGCAAGCATAAGTCCTGAAAAGACAATCATGCGGTACATTTTGCCAGGTATGAACTCATTCAGCATACGGCGTGTGACAATCGGGTATGTTACGCCTATTAAAGAAACGAAAAAGGAGGACAGCATATCCAGAATAAAAATCCTCCGATATGGCTTGTAATAATTTAAAAACCGTTTAAACATGGTATTTCCTTTCACAAACAAAATATGGCACAATTATATCATAAAACGGCGGAAAATCAAATATTTTCAATAAAGTTTTTGTGAAAAACAAACGGAGGCTTTCAGAATTTATCCAAAAGCCTCCGCCTTTTTTTTGTTTTCATAAATGATGATTATTTACTGATTTTTATCGGTAAATATAATTAAAAACGGAGTATTTTCAAAATTAAATGAATTATTAAAAGTGCTGTTTATAACAGGAAAAATCCTACCGTTTTCAATTTTGCAATCATCATTTAAAAGAGAAAACAAAGAGATTACGCTAATCATTGTTATTTGATTTTGTTTTCGTAATCCTCAATCATCTTCTTGACCATTTGGCCGCCAACAGAACCTGCTTGTCTTGAAGTTAAGTCACCGTTGTAACCTTGCTTCAAATCTACGCCTACTTCGCGTGCAGCTTCCATCTTGAAGTTGTCCATAGCCTGTTTTGCCTCAGGCACATTGATCTTTGATCTTGACATAGTTTTCTTCCTCCAATATTTTTTATATAAAGCAATCGCATAATCAGCGATTACAGGCTTATTTTTTGATATAAAACGCAAATTATTACTAAAATATTTTTCCAATTTATTTTTTTAAAATATTTTTTGTTAAATGAGTAATACAGTGATGATCTAATATTGACAAAATGGATTTAGTGAGATATAATAAATTAGCTTGGGGTAGTGTTATTTGAAAGAGGTATTGATATGGATATAAAGCCATTTGAGAGGAAAATTTACCTGTCTTCTCCGACAATGCACGGAGAAGAACTGGAATATATGACCGAGGCATTCAAGACAAACTGGATGTCCACGGTAGGGAAAAATATAAATGAAGTCGAAAAAAGCATTTCCGAAAAGGTTGGAACAAAATATGCTGTTGCGCTTTCTTGCGGAACGGCGGCGCTGCACCTTTGTATGAAACTGGCGGGAATAAAAAAGGGAGATTATGTTTTTGCCAGCGATATGACATTTGATGCCACAGTAAATCCTATTGTTTATGAGGGCGGTGTTCCTGTTTTTATAGACACTGAGCGCGATACATGGAATATGGATCCTGCGGCGCTTGAAAAAGCGTTTGAACTTTACCCGCAAACGAAGGCGGTAGTAGTTGCGAATTTATACGGAACTCCTGGAAAAATGGATGAAATTGTAAAAATCTGCAAAGCGCATAATGCAATTTTGATAGAAGATGCGGCAGAGTCTTTGGGCGCTACATATAAAGGCAGACAAACAGGGACTTTCGGCACATATAATGCAATAAGTTTTAACGGAAATAAAATAATAACAGGCTCATCGGGCGGTATGCTCTTGACAGATGATATAAATGCTGCAAACAAGGCGCGCAAATGGTCCACTCAGAGCCGTGAAGATGCTCCGTGGTATCAGCACGAGGAGCTTGGATACAATTACCGTATGAGTAATGTAATAGCAGGTGTTGTCAGAGGTCAAATTCCGTATCTTGAAGAGCATATAGCAAGCAAAAAAGCAATACATATGCGATACAAAGAGGGATTTGCAGACCTGCCAGTTACGATGAATCCTTATGATGAGAATATTTGCGAACCTAATTTCTGGCTTTCTTGTATGCTTATTGATAAAAGTGCTATGTGTAAGCAGGTGCGCTCGGATAGTGAAGCCTGCTATGTGAAGGAAAAAGGCAAGAGCTGTCCTACCGAGATTTTGGAAATGCTTGCAAATCTGAATGCAGAGGGACGACCAATATGGAAACCTATGCACGCACAGCCGATTTACAGAAACAATCCGTTTATTACTGTCTGCGGAAATGGAAGGGGACAAACTAACGCATACATAAAGAGTGAAACAGTTGATGTAGGTATGGACATATTTGAAAGAGGTCTTTGCCTCCCAAGCGATAACAAGATGACAAAAGAGGAACAGGATAAAATTATTGAAGCAGTAAGGGATTGTTTTGGATGATTTACAAAAAATATGTCAAGCGCTTTTTAGATATTGTCTGCGCTTTGGCGGCAATTACGGTTTTTTCGTGGCTATATATAATACTTATGATTCTCGGTGCTTATAAAATGCACGGAAATCCGTTTTTTACGCAGCCGCGGCCAGGGAAAAATGAAAAGATTTTCAAG
>DMLG01000071.1 GCA_003453455.1 Clostridiales bacterium | reverse complement strand
TCAGGTTATAGGATTGGACCTTTCGAAATCGAAAATGTTATTATGGAGCTTCCGTATGTTTTGGAATGTGGCGTTTCTGCCGCTCCTGATGAGGTGAGAGGACAGGTCGTAAAAGCAAGTATTGTGCTTACCAAGGGAACTGAGCCATCTGAGGAGCTTAAAAAGGAAATCCAAAACTATGTAAAGGAAAATACCGCACCATATAAATATCCGCGCATTGTAGAATTCCGCGACGAACTACCGAAAACGGTAAGCGGTAAAATTATACGCTCACAATTATAAGGAGAATTTATGAAAAGAATAACCTTATTTGCAGGTCATTATGGCAGCGGAAAGACAAATATTGCAGTAAATTACGCAAAATTTATCAAAAATCAGGGATTTAATGTTTCCGTAATTGACCTTGATATAGTAAATCCGTATTTCCGCACAAAAGACAGTGAGCTTGACTTGAAAAATCATGGTATTTCCATTGTTTCCTCAGAGTATGCAAATACAAATCTTGATGCGCCTGCACTTCCAAAGGAAATTTATAGCAGCATAGCTGACAAAACACAGCATTTGGTAATTGATGTTGGAGGCGATGATGTGGGCGCAGTTGCGCTTGGCAGATTTGCTCCCGATATAACGGAGAATAATGACTTTGAAATGCTGTTTGTTGCAAATTTTTATAGACCGCTGACACAAACTGCTGAGGAAGCACTCTCGGTTATGCGTGAAATTGAGCTTGCCGGGCATATACCGTTTACCGGACTTGTCCATAACTCAAATATCGGCGACGAAACAACAAAAGAGAGTTTATTAAAAAAAGAAAACGAGATAGGAAAGCTATCTATGCTTTCAAATCTTCCAATTGTTATGACAACTGCGACAGATGAAATTTTTAATTCGCTTTATGAGAGTAATTCTAAGATGTTCAAACTTGAACTTCAAGATAAATACTACAAAATAGAAAAGGAGATATGAAAAATGGCAAAACTTACATTCAAAACAGAGCTTTGCAAAGGCTGCGGACTGTGTGTAGATGTATGTCCAAAAAAAATTCTTAAAATTGCAAAGGATAAGATAAACAAAAAGGGACATTCTCCTGTTGAAATTATTGACCAGGAACAATGTATTGCTTGTGCATTTTGTGCAACTATGTGTCCCGATTGCATTATTACAGTAGAAAGGTAGGTTATTTATAATGGCTGAAAAGGTATTGATGAAAGGAAATGAGGCTATTGCAGAAGCTGCAATAAAAGCAGGCTGCCGTCACTATTTCGGATATCCGATAACACCGCAGACGGAGATTGCGGCATATATGGCAAAAAGAATGCCTAAAATCGGCGGAACATTTTTGCAGGCAGAAAGCGAAATTGCAGCAATAAATATGGTTTATGGAGTATCATCGGCAGGAAAGAGGGTAATGACCTCCTCTTCAAGCCCCGGTGTTGCATTAAAAAGCGAAGGTCTTTCATATCTTGCAGGTGCAGACCTTCCTGCATTTGTAGTAAATGTTCAAAGAGGCGGTCCCGGTCTTGGCGGAATACAACCCTCTCAGTCGGACTATTTCCAGGCAACCAAAGCAGGCGGTCACGGTGATTTTCGTATGATAGTTTTGGCGCCTGCATCTGTTCAGGAAATGGCAGACCTTACTATTAAGGGATTTGAGCTTGCAGATAATTACAGAATGACGGCTATGATTTTAGCTGACGGAACAATGGGACAGATGATGGAGCCTGTTGAAATTCGTGATAGTGCAGAAATTAAGACATTTGAAAAACCTTGGGCTGTTACAGGTACAAAAATGGAAAGAGAGCATAATATTGTGAATTCTCTTTATTTAAAGCCGGAGCAGCTTGAAAAGGAAAACTTTGCCCGTTTTGAAAGATACAAAAAAATTGAAGAAAATGAGGTAATGTACGAAGAATTTATGATGGACGATGCAGAAATCTGCATTGTTGCATTTGGTATTGCTGCGCGTGTTTCGCAAAATGCGGTAGTAGAGGCAAGAAAACAGGGAATAAAAGTGGGTATGATAAGACCTATAACTCTCTGGCCATTCCCCAAAAAGCGTCTTTTTGAAGCAGCAAAAACGGTTAAAACATTTATTTCAGTAGAACTTTCAATGGGACAGATGGTAGAAGATATAGAGCTTGCAACAAAATGCACACGCCCTGTTATGCTGTGTAACCGCGTTGGCGGTATGATACCGTCACCGGAGGAAGTACTTGCTAAAATCAAAGAGGCACAAGGAGGTAATAACTAATGATGGTATTTGATAAACCAAAGTCACTTACAGATGCGCCGCTTCATTACTGTCCCGGCTGTACACACGGTATTATTCACCGTCTTGTAGCTGAGGCAATAGATGAGCTTGGCATTGAGGGAAAAACAATCGGTGTTGCACCTGTTGGCTGTGCTGTTATGGCATATGATTATTTTGCTTGCGATATGGTAGAGGCGGCTCACGGAAGAGCACCGGCTGTTGCAACCGGAATAAAGCGTGCAAATCCGGAAAATATTGTGTTTACCTACCAGGGCGACGGAGACTTAGCGTCTATCGGAACTGCTGAAACAGTGCACTCAGCAACACGAAATGAAAATATAACAGTTATATTTGTAAATAATGCTATTTACGGTATGACGGGCGGTCAAATGGCACCGACATCACTCCCGGGTCAGGTTACACAAACTTCACCTTACGGCAGAGATACTTCGCTTTGTGGATTTCCTGTAAAAATATGTGAGATGCTTTCTCAGCTTGAAGGTCCCGAATATCTTGCAAGAGTTGCAGTAAACAATGTTAAGAATGTTAAAAATGCAAAAGCGGCAATAAAAAAAGCCTTTGAAAACCAAGTAAATGGCAAGGGATTTTCTTTGGTAGAAGTAATTTCAAGCTGCCCTACAAACTGGGGTATGACACCGAAAGATGCGCTAAAATGGATTGATGATAATATGATTCCGTATTATCCTCTTGGCGTATATAAGGATAGAAGCGGGGAGGCGAAATAATGAATACTTTTAATATTTTAATAGCAGGATTTGGCGGACAGGGCGTGCTTTTTGCAGGAAAATGTCTTGCATATATGGGCTTAACAGAAGATAAGCAAGTGAGTTGGCTTCCGTCATATGGTCCTGAAATGCGCGGAGGTACCGCAAATTGCAGCGTTATTTTGAGTGATTCACCGGTAGGCTCTCCTATTGTTTCAAATCCTAATGTTTTAATTGCAATGAATCTTCCGTCGCTCGATAAGTATGAAAACGAAACAGTTTCAGGCGGAAAAATATTTGTAGAATCTACTTTGATTGATCGCAAGGTTAATAGAGATGATGTAGAAAGCTTCTATATTCCTGCAACAAAGATGGCTACCGAAATCGGTGCACCAACGCTTGCAAATATGGTACTGCTTGGAAAAGTCATAAAAGAAACTGCTGCGGTTGATTTTAAAGATATTGAAGTGGGACTAAAAAAAGTTATTCCTCCAAGAAAAGCTGATATGCTCGAAATCAATTTAAAAGCATTAGAGGCAGGTTACAATTTTTGACAAAAAGCGAAAAATCTTCCCAAGTTTTTGGGGAGATTTTTTCTTTGTGCTTATTTACTTTTACCCAAAATTAGAGTATAATTTATATGCTAAAAGGAGGGAGTCTGATGAAAAAAAGGGTTATTGCTGTTTTTTCAGCTTTTATATTATTTTCAAATTCAGTTTACGGCGCAGTTTTAGGAACAGAAGTAAACGGTTGGTCGCACAAAATCGCAAACGGCACTGATTTATATAAGAACGAATTTATGTCAGAGCAAAGTGGAGTGGGGCTTCAAACCGAATACTACGCAAAATATACTCCCAATAAAGATGTACTCCCAATAGTCGTTGGGGGAAAAACAGTATGGGGACTTAGAAATATAACAAAAGCGGAAGAGTATATGAAAAATAACGGACTTGTGCCGTTAATCGGAATAAACGCATCATTTTTTTCTTTTAAGACGGGCATACCTATGGGGATTTCTGTTTCTTCCGGAAAAATTCTGACAAAAGATACTGAAAACTACCAGGCAATCGGATTTAATAAGGACGGTACAGCATTTATTGCACCGCTAAAAATAGATACACATCTAAAATTTGGCGAAGACGAAATAGAAATTTCTCACATAAATAAGTACAATCAGGACACTACCCCAATAGTCAACTTATATACAGATGATTTTGATGAAAACAACCATAATGAAGTTGAGTCACTTTCTATTATCTTAGGCGATATTTCCGGTGATTTAGGAATAGGAAAGAGTGTAAATGCTGTTGTTGAGGACAAATTCACATATCAGGGTGCCGTTTTAATACCTAAGGGGAAAATGATTTTAACACTAAATGTAAACAGTGATGAAGTGCTTTTTGAAAAGTTTAATTCTATCGAAATAGGGGACAGCGTTGAGATTTCATCATTTGCAGAAGATGAACGCTGGAATATGGTATCAGACGCCATGGGAAGCGTAGGAGATAGGCTAATTGAAAACGGCGTTATAGGAAGCGGATTTGAAAAAGGTGCTGCACCACGCACCGCAGTCGGTATCACAGAGAGCGGAGAAATTATTTTTTATGTTCTTGATGGGCGGCAGAATGGTTACAGCTATGGTGCACAAATAGCAACTATTGCGAAACGATTAAAAGAGCTTGGCTGTGTAGATGCCATAAACCTTGACGGGGGTGGCTCAACCTCTATTTCCGGAGTTTATCCGGGCGCTGCAAACAGCGAGGTCATAAATTCTCCGTCTGGAGGAAGTCTTAGGAGCTGCTCAAATTATTTGTTCTTAAAAAATGCAAATAGTCCAACAGGAATTTTAGGAGGTATATATCTATATCCTTTTGAGCAGCATTATCTTTCCGGGTATTCGGAAAAGCTTACTAAAAAAGCGGTTGATACAGCTTTCTATCCGATTGCTGCGCCGCAGGATACACAAATTTTTGCAAGCGGTGACAGTAGCTTTAATATGGAGACTGATACTCTTACAGCGAGCGGAACGGGAGAAATAACGGTGACAGCGTCTTATGGCGATGTAGCTACCAACACATACTATCATAGTTACGAAACGCCAACAGATATTGTTGTAAAAGACGATTACGGAAATGAGATAAAAAGTATCAATTTTCAAAAAAAATACGATACTATAAGACTGAATTTTGAAGCTTGGTATAATGGAATAAAATTAAAAGCAAATCAAGATAACTTTAAGCTTTCTGTAAATAATGATATTGTCGAAATTGTTGGAAATACTCTTCAAGCAACTTCAAATGGCGGAAACGGAATTCTTTCGGTGTCCGCAGGGGATAGAGTGTGCGAAATCCCGATATCGGTAAAATGCGTATATCCATTTTTGGACATAGCAAACAATTGGGCACGAGAACAGATAAATTTTGTCTATGAACAGGGAATAGTTAGCGGTTATGAAAGAGAAGACGGACTTTCTTTCCTGCCGCTTAAAAATATCACAAGAGAAGAATTTGCGGTAATTATGTGCAGAATGCTAAAAACGGATGTAAGCGGTATTGATAAATGCACGAAAGATTTTGAAGATTTAGATGAAATATCCGATTGGTCAAGACCGTATGTATATGCAATGGTTAATAAAGGGATTATTGCTGGAAAAAGCGGAAGTAACGGAAATATTTTTTTCTCTCCAAGGGTTACACTTACAAGAGCTGAGGCAATAACAATTCTAAGCAGAGTTTTAAATCTTGAAAGTATGTCTGAAAGCAAATTTACTGATGATGCCGATATACCCGATTGGGCAAGAGAAGCTGTGTATTCTATGTATTCAAGCGGATTTATTAACGGATATCCTGATAATACAATCCTGCCAAATGCAGATGTAACTCGTGCTGAGGCGGCCGCTATGATTTATAATATCATATCAAAAAGCTTTTAAAAAAACGCCAAAAAGGCGTTTTTTTAGTATAAAAATTCATATTTATATGAAAAATCAGTCTGCTTAAATATGTTTTCAAGTGATTTTGAAAAATATACTGTATCATCAGTAATAAAAATCCCCATGCTGTCATATTTTTTCAAAAGCTCCGCTCCTTTTTCGATGCCTGCAACAAATGCCGCGGTTGAAAGCGCATCGCAAAGCGTAGGATTATCGGAAATAACCGTAACGCTGTGAAGACCTGAATTTGCAGGATAACCTGTTTTGGGATCTAAAATGTGATGATATCTTATACCGTCTAAATCAAAATATCTTTGATAATCTCCTGATGTAATGACTGCAAGGTTTTCAGCACTTATTATGCCGATAATACTATCCGCATTTTTAGGATTTTGAATTCCTATGTGCCA
>DMLG01000018.1 GCA_003453455.1 Clostridiales bacterium | reverse complement strand
CATAAGAGGAATACATTTATCCATATTTTTTGCAGCATAGGAAAGCGCAAATTCGGCAGAGCCTACTGTATATGCCTCAACGCCTATACCAAAAACCTTACTCTCAATACACGGCTTAACCTTATTAAAATCATAAGGCTCAGACAAAATCTCATCAATACTGTTTTTATAGCGTTCTCTCGGTCCTAATCTATCTGCCGGAATATCCTTAAATCCGTCGCCTGTCCATATGTTCATTATACAAGGCTCGCCGAGTTCCTCTGCAAGGTACTCGGAAATTCTGATACACGCCTTTCCGTGCTCAATCCAAAACCGTCTTGTTTCTTCATTTGGTGAAGAAAGTGTTAGCGGGTCGCATTTTGGATGCGAAAAGAATGTAGGATTAAAGTCGCAGCCAAGTCCTCTTTCTTTGCAGAAATCTACCCATTTTTTGAAGTGTTTTGGCTCAATCTTGTCCCTATCCACCCATGGATTTTCTTCATCAAAAATGGCATAGCAGGCGTGCAAATTAAGCTTTACTTTTCCGGGAATAAGTTTTAAAACCTCATCAATATCCGCCATAAGCTCTTCCGGCGTTCTTGCTCTTCCCAAATAATTGCCTGTTGTCTGTATGCCGCCTGTTAGAGGCTTATTAGGATCAGTATCAAAACCTCTGACATCATCTCCCTGCCAGCAATGAAGAGATACCGAAACATCTTTTAATTTCTTGATTGCTTCATCAGTATTTATTCCATATTTTGCATATTCCTTTTTTGCATCAACATATGACATATTACATAACCTCCGAAATATTAAATGATTTCTTTACAACCTCTCTTGCTTTTTCAAGAGTTAATGTTTTATCCCGATACATAATCTGGCTCAAAAGATTTCCTATTGCAGTCGCCTCAACAGGTCCTGCCATAACACATTTACCTGTATATTGTGCTGTTAGCTTATTAAGGTATGTATCTTTGCTGCCGCCGCCTACAATATTTACAGTATTTATTTTTTTACCGCTGATTTTTTCCATTTCATCTACCGCTTTTTTATATGATTTTGCAAGCGAGTGATAAATTGTATTTATTACGACTTCTATCGGAAGATTGTCATTTTTAATACTGTTACGGATAGCAGTAATCATATTTTCGGGCGCAACAAAATCCTGTGCATTTGTATCAATTTCTTCAAAAACTCCGCTTTCCATAGCAAGATGCATCATCTCGTCATATGTAAACTTTTTATCCAAGTTTTTACGCACATTCTGAAACAGCCACATACCCATAATATTTTTTAAGAAACGGTAACGGTATTCAATTCCGCCCTCGTTTGTAAAGTTTGCATCTTGTGCTTCCTTACTCGTAATGGGGCTCAAATTCTCTGTTCCGATAAGCGACCATGTACCTGATGAAATACACATACTGTCGTCTTTTATGGGACAAGCAACAAATGCGCTTGCCGTATCATGTGACGGAGCGTGCAAAACCTTGCAGTCAAATCCGACCTTTTCCGCAATTTTCGGGCTTAGCTTGCCAACCTCACTACACGGAAGATGAAGGTCTCCAAATATTTCTTTTTTAATACCGAGTCTATCCAAAATTTCAGTATCCCAAGATTTAGTATTTACATTTACAAGACCTGTTGTAGTTGCATTCGTATATTCATTTTGGATTATACCTGTAAGGCAAAATCCAAGGTAGTCGGGCATCATCAGAAAATACTTTGCTCTATCGAGTTTTCCGCTTTTCTTATCACAGTAAAGCTGATAAATCGTGTTAAAGTTTTGTTTTTGGATACCTGTTCTTTTGTAGAGTTCCTCACCGCTAATTATTCTTTCAATTTCATCGGGAACATCTTTTGTTCTGCTGTCGCGATAGGCTACCGCAGGAAGTATTTCTTTTTTATTTTCATCTAAGAGCACATAATCGACACCCCAAGTATCAATAGCAACAGTTTCCGGAATTTTTCCTATTTCCTTGCATTTTGAGATGCCTTTAATAACTTCCCCTACAATATGGTCAATATCCCATGTAAGAACACCGGTTTCTTCTTTTATGCCGTTTTCAAATCTATATACTTCTTCAAGGCAAAGCTTTCCGTTTTCCATATGCCCAAGTATATGCCGTCCGCTTGATGCACCTATATCAATGGCTAAATGATATGTCAAATCAAACACGCTCCTTCAAGTTATATTATATTTTATCAAACAGAAACTGTCAATACGGTTTATAGTATAGTTTTATTCAATAATTTATGATAGTCCTATACTTCAATAAATCTTGTGTCAAGCTCACGAAGTGCTTTTACATACCTTTCGTCAATATCCTTCTCGGTGATAAAGCAATCTATATCCTCAAGCTGTGCAAGTTTGGCAAAACCCACTCTGCCTATCTTTGACTTATCAAAAATATAGTACTTTTTTTCGGAATTTTTCAGCATACATTGTTTAATTTCACATTCATAGTCATTACTTTCAAGTATGCCTGCGTTAATCGTTACACCTCTGCTTGAAAAGAACATTTTATTTGCAAAATAGTTCTCAGAAATTGCCCTTTGCGCTTGACTTCCTACAAAGGACTGATTATTACTTACAAAGCCACCAACACCTATCACCTTTAAAGACGGCAGTCCTGCAAGTTCATTTACAACTCTTATGGAATTTGTAATTATTGTTACATCCTTCATTACCTTTAATTCTTTGGCAATATAAAATGTCGTGGTAGATGCATCTAAAAATATTGTATCCCCCGAAGCAATATGATTTGCTGCTTCCTTTGCCAAGCGTATTTTAGCGTCAGCATTGAGGCTTTTTCGTTTTTCAAGAGACATTTCATAATTTCCCTCGTCAATGGGAATTGCACCGCCATGTGTTCTTAACAAAAGTTCCTGCTTTTCAAGCTTTTCAAGATCGCGGCGCACAGTTTCTTCGGTGACGCCCAATTCCTCGCTTAGCTTACTTACCCATACGGCACCATCACTTTTTAAAGTGTCAATAATCTTTTTTTGCCTTTCAAGCGCAAACATCTAATCACCTCTTAAAATACAAGGTATTTAATTCCTGACAATTCTTACGAAATCTCCGTTTTTAATTGCGGCAGAATTTGCATCATCTGTATCGATATGCATCTCAACATTAAAATCATCCCTTACCCTGACCTGAACATCAAAAAATTTTGTAGGTTTGATACCTTCCACTATTACATCAACATAGTCGCCATCCTTTATTCCGTGGCGGGCAGCGTAATCAGGCGTCAAATGTATATGCCTATTTGCAATTATAACTCCCTGTTTCAGATATACGCTTCCTTTTGGTCCAACAAGTACGAGACGCTCTGAGCCCTCTATTTCACCGGATGGTCTGACAGGAGGACTGACCTTTAAAATAAATGTATCTGTCCTTGAAATTTCGACCTGTGTATTTTTTCGCACAGGACCTAAAACTCTGACCTTCTCAATTGACCTTAGGGAAGGACCTACTAATGTTACAAACTCTTCACTCGCATATTCCCTACCCATAAGCGTTTTCTTTTTTGTTAGTTCGTAGCCCTTTCCAAAAAGAATATCGAGATCTTCCCTTGACAAATGCACATGCCGTTGAGACACGCCTATTCTTATTTCTTCATTTTTATCCCTTTTATATTCTTTTAAAATTGCAGAAACAGCCTTTTCAACCTTTTCAATATCATACATAGCAAATACTCTCTCTAATTATTTATTGACTCTAAATCAAAGAATTTCAAAAGTTCCCTGTGAGGTCTTGCTATGACCTCTTTTCCATATACTCTATTATATTTTCCGGCATTAGCGCTTCCCGCTTCTATTGAGGCTCTTACAGCCGATATCTCACCCGTTACAATCAGCGTAACAAGTCTTCCGCCAAGGCGTTCCTCCTTATGAACAAGCCGCACATTTGCCGCTTTCAACATTGTATCAAGCGCCTCAACAGCGCAAACATAACCTTCCACTTCCAAAATCCCCAAAGCACCTGAAAAAACAATACCGTAAGAGCTGACATTTTTCATTGATTTTGGCATTTTTTTATTATATTTATCTCTATTGATATCGCATAAATATGCCATTTTCTCTGCATCAGTATCCGGATGTGCTATTATGTGGGATATGATATATCTTCCCTTATCCTCAGCATATTCCTTGCCTGCCTCAACCGCAGCTTTTACATCAGACGCGCTGCCTTCTACCTTAACTATCATGACAAGAGGCGCAGGAACATCCGCAGAGCCGGGACGGTTTCTGTCAAAGGCAATCAGATCCACATTTGCTGCCTTAACCATAATATCAGCAGCATACAGTGCCGTTGTGAAACCATATACCTCTATCATTCCTAATGCGTTCATAAACTAACTCCTAATCATACAATGTGCAGTCCGTCTACAAGAACGCATCTTCTTGCCCTTGTAAATGAATGTGCTGCCGTCAAGCCCTCACCGGTAGGACCTGCAATCGTAAATGTCGTATATCCTTCTCCGCCTGCACCTATACCCGCATACGATGGGGCATTTTTAACAAAGATTGTAGTCTCTATGGCTTTTGCAAACCGTGTCAAATTATCCACATTTTTAGAATGAATATGTGCAGAATGTCTGCATCCGTGCTCCGCTAAAACGGCAAGCTTTATCGCTTCGTCAATAGAATCAACTCTGACAATAGCAAGCACAGGCATCATCATTTCGGTCTGAACAAATGGGTGGTCAGCATCTGTTTCACAGATTACAAGACGCACATTTTTATCAGCCTCAATGCCGATTGCATTTAAAAACTTATATGCATCTTTCCCTACCCATTTTTTATTTATTACATATTTACCGTCTTTATTTATAAGGCACACATCTTTCAATTTGTCAATATCACTGCCGGAAATTAAATATGCACCGTTTGAGCGCATTGCCGAAATAAGTCTATCCGCAACATTTCTGAACACAAAGCACTCCTTCTCTGCAATACACGGAAGATTATTATCAAAGCTTGCTCC
>DMLG01000107.1 GCA_003453455.1 Clostridiales bacterium | reverse complement strand
CGGTGAGATTTTATCTTCATACTTAAAGGATATGCACCCTGCTATGCTCATGCGCATTATACAGTTATATTACAAGGAGCGCACAAACAGCACTCAAAATCTATCATCTTCCTTTGTAAAAAAGCTGATTTCTCTTTTGAAGGAAAGTAAGACAGGTACAAAAATTGATTTGCCGTGTGGTTTTGAGGCATATATTTCCTACGGAAAGCTCATTATAGATAAAAAAGAAGAAAATCCATTCTTTGAATATGAAATACTACCTGAGAAACCGCTTTTTATCCCCGAACTCGATAAAATCGTAACCTTAAAAAAGGATGAAAAGGGCAAAATTTCTCTCCCCGATACTTCGGGACTTACTATCCGTAATAAGCGCAACGGTGATATATTCTTCCCCACAGGTATGAATGGAAAAAAAGCGCTTTCCGATTACTTTACAGATAGAAAAATACCAAAAAAACAGCGTTTTAGAATACCTATTCTTACAAAGGGCGGAGAAATTGTATCAATTTTGGGATATCGGGACGACAGGCGTTTTACCGGTACATTCCCCACCCTTTATTCCATTACAGTAAAGGAGGCAGACAATGCAGAATAAAAACAAAGGAATGTTAGGCTGGCTGCTTGTAATAATTCTTGTTTTTTCACTTTGGTCAGCATTTAGCGAATTTGCAGGTAATATTACAAAAACAGACTATTCTTCACTAATAAGGCATATTAAAGACGGCTCAATAACGGAACTTTATATAAACTCCACCACCGCACGGGCAAGAATCGGCGATAAGGTTATAACCTGCGAAATACCCTCTGTTGAGGTGCTTAGGCAGGATGCAGGCGATGATTTGATTAAATTGGTAGAAAGCGGCAAGCTTTCCTACCAGATAGCTGAAAAAAGGATTTCCTGGACAGATTATCTTATACCCATTTCTTCAATCCTTATGCTTGTCCTTTTTGCTCTTTTCATATTTGGTCAGGGCGGTGGAAAAGGCGGAGTTGCAAACTTCACAAAGAGCCGCGCAAGGCTAAACACAGATTCACAAAAGAGTGTAAAATTTGCAGATGTTGCAGGAGCAGATGAGGAAAAGCAAGAGCTTATTGAACTTGTGGAATTTCTGAAAAATCCGCAAAAATTCATAGCATTAGGCGCAAGAATCCCCAAAGGCGTGCTTTTGGTAGGACCTCCGGGAACAGGAAAAACACTCTTAGCCCGTGCCGTTGCAGGCGAGGCAGGCGTCCCCTTCTTCTCCATTTCAGGTTCTGATTTTGTTGAACTCTATGTCGGCGTCGGTGCTTCAAGAGTTCGTGATATGTTCCAGCAAGCAAAAAAATCCCGCCCCTGCATTATATTTATAGATGAAATTGATGCCGTAGGCAGACAGCGAGGCGCAGGTATGGGCGGCGGTCATGACGAGAGAGAACAAACGCTTAATCAGCTTTTAGTTGAAATGGACGGCTTTGGTGTAAATGAAGGCATTATCATTATGGCAGCCACAAACCGCCCCGATATATTAGACGGAGCACTTTTGCGTCCCGGAAGATTTGACAGACAGATAGTTGTTGGAAGGCCCGACTTAAAAGGGCGTGAGGAAATCCTTAAAATCCACGCTAAAAACAAGACGCTTTCAAAAGATGTTGACCTCAAAAAAATAGCAAGAGCTACCGTCGGATATACAGGTGCAGACCTCGAAAACCTTATGAATGAAGCGGCAATTTTCGCAGCACGAAGGGGCAAAACAGAAATTGATGAAAAGGATATTGACGACGCAAACATCAAGGTAATGATGGGACCTCAGAAAAAATCACAGCTTGTATCCGAAAAAGAAAAGCGCTTAACCGCATACCATGAAGCAGGTCACGCAGTTTTGACAAAGCTTGTGTCAAGCCGTGATACCGTACGCCAGATTTCAATTATTCCCCGTGGAACGGCAGGCGGATATACAATGCACATTCCCGAAGAGGACAGTATGTACTATGGCAAAAAAGATATTTTGAATGACATAGTAATACTTCTTGGCGGAAGAGTTGCAGAAGAACTTACTATGGACGATATTTCAACAGGTGCCTCCTCTGACTTAAAGCGTGCCACCTCCCTTGCGCATGAGATGGTCGCAAAATACGGTATGAGCGAGAAAATCGGTCCTATTTGCTATGATAGCAACGAAGAGGTATTTTTAGGAAGAGATTACGGGCATTCAAAACAGTATTCCGAAATGATTGCCGCACAAATAGACAAGGAAGTTGAAACCCTTTTAAACTCACAGTATGAAAGGGCAAAAAAACTGCTTTCGGAAAATATGAATAAACTTAAAAATGTAGCGGAAGCTTTGCTTTCCAATGAAGTCTTGGACGAAGCAGAGTTTTTAAAATATTACAATAAAGGAGATTTTGAAAATGAAACAAGTAACTAAGGATATGATTATCAGGGATGTATTGGAATTAGATACAGGATGTGCAGACTTTTTATTTGCAATAGGTATGCACTGTTTAGGCTGTCCATCCGCAAGCGGTGAGACTCTTGAAGAGGCTTGTGCTGTCCATGGAGCAGATGTAGATAAACTTGTATCCGATATTAACGATTATTTAAAAGATAAGTAATTATGAACTCATTAGCACGGCAAATTGCAATTTTGGTAGTATTGGTATTGCTTTCTGCATATTTTTCCGCTACCGAAACCGCATTTTCCTCTCTAAACCGCATTAAACTTAAAAATATTGCAAAAAACGGAAACAAGCGCGCCAAAAAAACGCTTAACCTTTGTGAGAAATATGACAAATTACTTTCCGCAATCTTGATCGGAAATAATATTGTGAATATTCTCTCCACTTCTATCGCAACTGCCCTTTTTGTATTCTATTTTCCACAGAAGGGCGTTGCTTATTCAACAGTCACGATGACGCTTATTGTCCTGACTTTTGGAGAAATTCTACCCAAAAGCATAGCAAAGGAAATTCCCGAAAGTTTTGCAATGTTTTCATATCCTATGATTTCGGTTCTGCTTATGCTTTTGACACCTATAACATTTGTATTTTCGCTGCTAAAAAAGGCAGTAAAGCAAACTTTCAATATCCGTGCCGACAAAAGGATAACCGACAGCGAGCTTCTGACAATAGTTGAAGAGGCAAAAAGCGATGGCTCTATTGATGAAGATGAAGGGCATTTATTAAAAAGCGCTATTGAATTTTACGATTTGGAAGTATCTGACATATTAACGCCGCGTGTAGATGTCATTTCCGTCGATATTGAAGCATCAAGTGAGGAAATACGCGAAACTTTCCGCAAAAGCGGCTTTTCGCGTTTGCCAGTCTACCGTGATACGGTTGACAATATTATTGGCATTATAAATGAAAAGGATTTTTTCTACGATGAAAAAGTCGAAAATATCCTTCTACCTGAAATCAGGGTTTTGGAAACAATGAAAATTTCGCGCCTTGTTTCGCTCCTGCGTGAAAAAAAACAACACTTAGCTATCGTCACCGATGAATACGGCGGTACGGTGGGTGTTGTAAGTCTTGAAGATGCTTTGGAGGAGCTTGTCGGTGAGATTTGGGACGAGCATGATTCGATAAAACACGATTTTATCAAAATTTCAGATTATCGCTACCGCATAAGCGGAAATGCAAATATTGAAAAAATGTTTGAAGTTTTCGGAATAGTGCCAAAAACTGAATTTGACAGCACCTCTGTTTCCGGCTGGATTACCGAGGTTTTAGGGCATATTCCAAAGAGGGGCGAGCGTTTTCAAACAGAAGGCTTGTTTATAACCGTTTTACGAACAAAGCAAAACAGAGTTTTAGACATTTTAGCCGTTAAAAATTCTGTTTTAAAATCAACTCCCGAATAAGTCTTTTTTCAAGGCGTTTCCATCGCAAAAGACTGTTATATGCCAAATTGCTCATAAAAATGAGGTCTGTACCCGTTAATGGTATGTCTCTTTCTAATTTTCTGTGCACTTTTTTTTCAAATATAAAGCGGCATATATCGCAGAAATATCCGTATATAAGGACAATAGCTGAAAGGAAAATGATTTTCATATATTCACCTCTTTTTAGCAGTATTTGCAAATTAACTTTTTTTATGTAAATTATTAAAAATATGGAGGTGCGGCACTTGAAATACAAGCAGGCGTACAAACTCAATCAATTTGACCATATCCTGTTTTTACTTACAATAATTGCAGGTTTATTAGGAATTATTGCCATTTACAGTGCAACGCGCTCATTAAATACCAATTCCCAAGTTTTTGTGCAGAGCGCCTCTTTTTTGGCGGGAATTCTTTTTATGTTCATCCTTAGCCGTATTAACTATCAAGCTTTCGGTTATACCGCCATACCAATATACATCATTTGCATCCTTTTGCTTATTTCAGTTCTCATTTTCGGTACGACAGGAAGCTGGGGTGCACGAAGCTGGATTCGTTTCGGCCCAATCGGAATACAGCCCTCCGAAATATGCAAAATTGGCTTTTCAATTACTTTTGCAAAGCATTTATCAAAAGTAAAAGAGGATATAAATAAACCCGCTACTCTGGCACTATTATTACTTCATCTTGCAGTTTTAGTGGGACTTATTATGCTTGAACCCGATGCAGGAAGTGCTATGGTTTTTTGCTTTATGGCAATAGTTATGCTCTTTGTTGCAGGACTTTCTTTTAAGTATATTATACCTGCTTTTTTGCTTGTCCTTGCCTCCTCTCCACTTATCTATTTTTTTCTTTTGAGTGATTATCAAAAGCATAGGATACAGGTATTTTTTAACCCTGAAATGGATAAGCTCGGCAGCGGATACAATGTGATTCAGTCAAAAATTGCAGTCGGCTCAGGCAGACTTTTTGGTAAAGGATATTTAAAAGGCACACAAAATCAGCTTGGTTTTTTGCCTACCAAGCATACCGATTTCATTTTCAGCGTAATTTCTGAGGAAATGGGATTTATAGGCGCAGTTTTGGTTATTTTACTGCTCTTTTTAATCATAGCGCGCTGTATAAAAATTGCCCAGGAATCAGACGATTTGTTTGGTAAATATATTTGTATAGGCATTTCTGCTATGCTGATTTTCCATACATTTGAAAATGCAGGTATGTGTATTGGACTTATGCCGGTCACAGGCATTCCCCTTCCTTTTATAAGCTATGGCGGCACATCTCTTGTCACAAATATGATTGCCATAGGTGTTGTTCTTTCCGTATCATCACATTCAAAAAAGGTAAAATTGTAGTATATCGGTATATTTTTTAAAAAAACTATTGATTTTTTGCGGTTTTTAGGTTATAATTTTCAGGTACTAAAACACACGGAGAGGTATCGAAGTGGTCATAACGGGGCGGACTCGAAATCAGTTTGCGGGCAACCGCACAGGGGTTCGAATCCCCTCCTCTCCGCCAGCAGATCGGC
>DMLG01000045.1 GCA_003453455.1 Clostridiales bacterium | reverse complement strand
AGCGTTAAGGGATATAAGGAAATAGAATTTGAGGTTATGCGTGACTCAAACGATACGGCAATTACAATATGCGGTATGGAAAATGTGGATCCGGTAGGCGTTCATACAGGCGACTCAATCGTTGTTGCACCGATTTTGTCCCTTACAGAAAAAGAACAAAAAATGCTAAATGACAGCGCTATAAAAATAATAAAAGAGCTTAAAATTGAAGGCGGGTGCAATGTCCAGTTTGCATTAAAGCCAAATTCAGACGAATACTATCTTATTGAGGTAAACCCGAGAGTTTCGCGATCCTCCGCACTGGCGTCAAAAGCGAGCGGTTACCCTATAGCGAGAGTGACTGCAAAGGTCGCACTCGGTATGATGCTTGAAGAGATTTCAGTGGCAGGCGGAAATGCCGCAAAGGAACCTTCACTCGACTATATTGTTGCAAAGTTCCCGAGATTTCCCTTTGATAAATTTGCCTCTGCACCGAATATCCTCGGTACGCAGATGAAGGCGACAGGCGAGGTTATGGGAATAGGCTCAAATCTTGAAGAATGTCTGCTAAAATCGGTACGTTCGCTTGAAACGGGAGTCTGCCATTTCAGGCTGGCAGAATTTGATAATGTGGAAACAGAAGAATTGCTCCACTATATCAAGGATTTCAGAAGCGACAATATTTATGCGATTTTTGAACTTTTGAGGCGCGGTATATCTGTGGACACAATTTACGGTATAACCGCAATAACTCCTCTGTTTTTGCAATCCTTTAAAAAGATTGTCGATATGGAAAAGGAAGTTGCGGAAAAGGGCTTTGATGAAGGTATCGTAAAAAAAGCAAAAATTATGGGCTTTTCCGATAAATATATAGCAGAAATTTTAAATATGGACGAAATTGAAGTATATCAAAAGAGAAAGGATATGGGATTTACGCCTGTTTTCAGAATGGTGGACACACTGCATACAGGAAAGTATATAGCATATTTGTATTCTTCATATACGGGAAAAAACGATTCACAGCTTAGAAACAAGAAAAAGATTATTGTATTGGGCGCAGGTCCAATAAGAATAGGTCAGGGCGTAGAATTTGATTATTCCACAGTTCATGCCGTTCAGACAATTAAAAAAGCGGGATACGAGGCGATAATAATAAACAACAACCCTGAAACCGTATCAACCGATTACACAACGGCGGACAAACTGTATTTTGAACCGCTTACACCGGAAGATGTTATGGCAATTGTTGATTTTGAAAAACCATACGGAGTTATAGCCTCCTTGGGCGGTCAAACAGCCGTAAATCTTGCAAAGCCGCTTATGGAAAGGGGAGTTAAGATAATCGGTACCGACTGTGAGGCGATAGAGAGGGCAGAAAACCGCGAAGCATTTGAAAAAATCCTTGAAGAGCTTGGTATTCCTCAGCCGGACGGAAAGGCTGTAACAAATATTAAGGATGGATTAAAGGCGGCGAACGAAATAGGATATCCTGTTCTTGTAAGACCGTCCTTTGTACTTGGCGGAAGAGCAATGCAGATTGTTTCAAAGGATAAAGACCTTAAAGATTACCTAAAAACAGCCGTTGAAATTGATGCCGATAAACCTGTTTTGGTAGATAAATATATCCAGGGTAAGGAAGTAGAAGTCGATGCAATTTGTGATGGTACCGATGTATTTGTGCCGGGAATTATGGAACTTGTTGAACGGACAGGCGTACATTCGGGTGATTCAATAAGCGTGTACCCTTCTTTCAGTATTTCGGACAAGGTAAAGGGCATAATTTTGCAGTATGCCAAAAGTTTGGGACTCGGAATAAACATTATAGGACTTTATAATATTCAATTCATTGTTGACAGCAGTGAAAATGTCTATGTAATTGAGGTTAACCCGCGTTCCTCAAGGACAGTTCCGTTTTTGTCAAAGGCTACAGGATATAACATTGCCGATATTGCAACCGAAGTAATACTCGGAAAGTCCTTAAAAGAACAGGGGATTTTCCGCCTTTATCCCGAAGAACAGAACCGTTTTTATGTAAAAGTCCCCGTATTTTCATCTAATAAGATAAAGGGACTGGACGCGTACCTTTCGCCTGAGATGAAATCAACGGGTGAGGCGATAGGATATGACAAAAAACTGTCCCGTGCGATGTATAAGGCTATGGTCGCATCGGGTATGAAGCTTCAAAATTACGGAACGGTGTTTGTCACTATTGCAGATGAGGATAAAGAGGAGGCACTTCCGCTTGTCAAGAGATTCTTTGATATGGGCTTTAACATTGAAGCAACAAAAGGAACTGCCGAATTTTTGAAAAATCACGGTATAAGAACAAGAGTTTTAGGAAAAATCAGCGAGGGAAGTACAGAAATTTTTGAGTCCATAAGAGCAGGATATGTGAGCTATGTTATAAATACAAGAGGAGTGCTTTCCGGCGTTCATTATGCGGATGGTGTTGAAATCCGAAAGTGTGCCACTGAAAACAGCATAAATATGTTTACATCACTTGATACGGTAAAGGTTTTGCTTGATGTTTTGGAAGAAACGACAATTACAGTTTCTACTATTGATTCAAGAGGTGAATGATGAAAAAGGCGGATTTTGTTGTAAAATCGAATATACCGATTACTAAAAATGTTATGGAAATGAAACTTGCAGGCGATACAAGCGATATAACTCGTCCCGGTCAGTTTGTAAACATTTTGATTGACGGGTTCTTTTTAAGGCGTCCGATATCGGTTTGCGACTGTGATGGGAAAATTCTCACAATAATATACAAAATTGTGGGCAAGGGCACACAAAAGATGGCGGAAATGACAGAGGGAACAAAACTTGATGTGCTGACAGGACTGGGTAATGGATATGATTTAGCAGTGTCGGGAGATTTTCCGCTTTTGATAGGCGGCGGAGCTGGTGTGCCGCCTATGTATCTTCTTGCAAAGAAGCTCATATCTCTTGGCGTAAAAGTGAGAGTAATTTTGGGTTTTAACACCCGTTATGAAATCTTCTACGAAAATGAGTTTAAAAAACTCGGAGCAGAGGTAATAATTTCAACAGTTGATGGGAGTTATGGAGAAAAAGGCTTTGTTACCGATGTTATGCAAAAGGATTATTCATACATCTATTGCTGCGGTCCGGAACCGATGCTAAAAGCGGTGTATAAGGCTTCTGAAACAGGTGCTCAGTTTAGCTTTGAAGAGCGTATGGGATGTGGTTTTGGAGCGTGCATGGGCTGCTCTTGCAAAACAATAACGGGATATAAACGGATTTGCAAGGACGGACCTGTTATGTTTAAGGAGGAAATACTATGGGAAAGCTGAGTGTCAATCTTTGCGGTATTGAGCTTGATAACCCTGTAATTGCCGCATCGGGAACCTTCGGATACGGATATGAATTTGCAGAGCTTTACGATATAAATATTTTGGGAACATTTTCCTTTAAGGGAACAACCAAGGAAGAACGTTTCGGAAACCCGACCTCAAGGATTGCAGAATGTCCGGGCGGTATGATAAATGCCGTAGGACTGCAAAATCCCGGGGTGAATAAGGTAATATCGGAAGAGTTAAAAAAGCTCGAAAAATGCTTTAATAAAAAGGTTATGGCAAATGTGGGCGGCTTTTCCTTGGAGGAGTATGTTTATACTTGCAAAAAACTTGATCATTGTGATCAAGTGGGGTGGATAGAGCTTAATATAAGCTGTCCGAATGTTCACGGAGGCGGTATGAGCTTCGGTGTCGCACCCGACTCTGCAAAGACAGTTACTGAAGCAGTAAAAAAGGTAATTTCAAAGCCTTTGATAGTAAAGCTTTCTCCTAATGTGACCGATATTGCGTCAATCGCTAAAGCCTGTGAAGAAGCGGGAGCAGACGGCATAAGCCTTATAAATACTATGCTTGGTATGAGGATAGATTTATCGAAAAAGGAGCCTGTTATAAAGAACATAACAGGGGGTGTTTCAGGACCTGCAATCTTCCCGATGGCACTTCGAATGGTATATCAGGTAGCAAAGGCCGTCAAAATTCCCGTTGTTGGTATGGGAGGAGTTTCCTCGGCGGAAGATGTTATAGAAATGATGCTGGCAGGTGCAACTGCGGTTGAGGTGGGAGCGGCAAATCTGCGAAACCCATTTGCCTGCAAGGAAATAATCGAAAATCTGCCAAAAGTTATGGAAAAATACAATATAGAAAAGTTGAGCGACATAATAGGAGGTGTTAAAGTTGGGTAAAGATGTGATTATCGCGTGTGATTTTAAAGACGCGGCACACACTTTTGAATTTCTTGACAAGTTTAAAGACAAAAAACCATTTGTAAAGATAGGTATGGAACTTTTTTATGCAGAGGGACCTTCTATCGTAAGGCAGATAAAAGAACTGGGTTATCCCATTTTTCTGGATTTAAAAC
>DMLG01000086.1 GCA_003453455.1 Clostridiales bacterium | reverse complement strand
AGTACGGTCTCAAAGCAGCCCGTCGTGCGCCGCAGTTCTCAAAGAGATAAATTCAAACAGCATCTGCAAAATGCAGATGCTGTTTTTATAACTTTCTATTATAAATAAAATAACATATCCAATAAAGAAGCACAAGACCACAAACATTTAATGCAAGAATGCTTGCATCCTCTTTTTTCCCCATTGCCTCCAAAACAATAACTACTACTCCTACTATAATGATATATATTCCAAATGCCATACTTTTTGCCTTGTGCATAATGGAAATATTCCGCTCGTCTTTTTCTGCAATTTCTCGGCTTTTTATAGTTTCCTCGTTTTTGGTAATTCTTTTATACTGTATAATCCTCAAAGCCCCCATTAAGGCAAATGCAATTCCAAGCGTCTCCAAATACTCATTTTCAATTATTTTTGCCAAATTCAAAACTACAAGAATAACCCCGATTAGAATATATCCAACAGCAATTTCCAGTCTTGATTTGAGCTTCTTTTCAAAATCCATCTTATTCCTCCTCAAAAATAAATAAATCCTCAATTTTTGCATTAAAATAATTCGCCAATTTGAATGCAAGATTTAAAGACGCAATATATTTTCCGTTTTCCAACGAAATAATCGTCTGTCTTGTTACTCTTACCGCCTTTGCCAAATCATCTTGCGTCAAATTTCTTTCTTTTCTGTATTCTTTTATTCTATTCTCCACCTATATCCTCCCTTTTTGGATTTGTATAGTTAACTTTACATTTTTATTTTAGCATACCAAAAGTGAAATGTCAAGTGTGTTTTACATTTTTATTATTGATTTTTTTAGCGATTTGTGGTATAATATTATTGTTAGGAGATGATATTATGAAAAAACTTTATAAATCCGGTACAGATAAAAAGATTTTTGGTGTATGCGGAGGAATTGCAGAATACTTTGACATAGATTCAACCGTTATCAGGCTTGTTTGGGCAATATCCATTCTTGTATTCGGCACAGGATTTTTAGCCTATATAATTGCCGCAATAATTCTTCCATCAAGGACATAAAACTTATTAGCTTGCAAGCCACTTAAACCCCAAAATTTCTTACTAAAAGTGTTGACAAATCGCTTATAATGTGTTAAAATCGACAATATAGTTAGCAGAAGCTAACTATATTGTCTGTATGAACAATCCACAAAGCATATACTAAAAGGAGAGCATAATATGAGCGTAGTTATAGTAGGCGGACACGACCGCATGAATTGTCAGTATAAAGAGATATGCAAGCGCTTTGGCTGCAAATGCAAGGTATTTACACAATGTCCGGCTGATTTTCAAAATCAAATAGGCAATCCCGACATAATTATCGTTTTCACAAAAACAGTAGCACATAAGATGCTTAAAGTAGCTTTGTTAAAAGCATCTAAAACAGGTGTAGCAATTAGATACTGTAATTCTTCAAGTGCCTGCGCCTTGAAAGAGTGCCTCAACTCGCATCTTCAAACAGTTTAATTTTTTTGTAGCGTTATTATCCCTTGCTAACATATTTGATTTTTATGACAAAAATAGCAAAAAGAGCCAATAAATGGCTCTTTTTGCTTTATTCACGGTCTTTCAGAATTTCGCTAAGATTGATTTTCTCTAAGTAATTTACGAGTATTAACCGTGTAACAAAGTACGAAAGAAAGGTTATTATAACCACAAGCAAGTAATGAAACGGCGAAATTACCGCTTTAAATCCCCCATTAACATTCGATACGGCATATGGATATATTGCATCTACTATTTTCTTACAAAAAGGTATGCCAAGCACTACTGCCGCCAGTGTTATATAAAATGAGTTATCTATGTAAAATGAATGAACCGTTTTGCTGTCATAACCAAGTGCTTTTAAAAGCGATATTGCAGAGCGGCTTCTGTCAATTTCCAATTTCATAAGAAGGTACATTACCGATATAAATATTAGAACAGACACACCGATAAGCATAACAATCATACTAAACATAAGCGTCATAAACTTGTTAGCGCCGTATTTTATATCCTCTTTGGCAATTTCAGCAAGCATCATATTATGCTTAAATTTTAATTTGTTGTCCGAGAAAACAGTATTATAGTAATATGTATCTCTTGCAGGTCTGCGCTCGCCCAAATCAAGGTCATCGGGGTCAAAATACGGCAATCCGAATGCCTTTCGCATAGCGTCTATATTCATAAAAAAGTAAAGTCCTCCACTATACTCGCACTCGCCCGCTATATGAAACGCATAGTATTTATCTGACGAAATATCTTTTAGCACCACCTCATCACCGACTTTATATCCAAATTTAATAGAAGCAGAGCTTGATACATATACATCATTTTGATTATCGCTCATATATGGTGCAAAATCAAAATACGGATTGTCATAATCAATACCCATTAAAGTGACTTCCATTTCAGACGATGTCATCGGGAATTCAACATAGAACCCTTTTGTAAATCCTATTTCAGAATGTTTTGGAAGGTTTGCAACAGGGTTTCTTAAAAGATACATATAATTGTAATGTATGTCATTTTCCACGCCGTCTATGTATCCTTTCAAGCTCCCATAGCACGCTAAGGAGAACAATATAAGGAGCAGAGATAAAACGACTCCTGCAAACAAGGTGATATTTCCTTTTAACTCGCGCAAAAACTGGCGGATACGAAATTTGACACCGAAGCTTATATTATCAAGTGCGAGTCCAATACTTGCTTTTCCTGATACGCTTCTTTTCATCATGGCAAGGGGAGATAAATTCAATTTTTTAGAAAGCACAAACCAATTTATAGCATATGAAAGTACAACCGGCATGCCTAATGCATAGCAGATTAGATAAGGCGGATAAACATGCCGGATATTTGGAATGGAATACAAAGACGCCGAAGATGCCGACATAGTGTCCGTCATCATAAAACCGCTAATCATACCAAGCAGCGCACCAACACAAGAAATAATCATAGGAACACTTATATAATGCCTTAATATTTCTTTTCTACTGTACCCCAAAGCATAAAGAGTACCTATAACAGAACGCTCCTGTTCTATGTTTCCGCTTGAAAAAATAGCAAGCATATATACAAGCAAAATCAAAAGTATTACACCCATTATAAGCGCCGAGATTTTGCTTATTTGCGCGTCATCTATGGCGTCATTTATGCGTATATTATATTTAGCGTCTTCAAAAGCCGAAATATTCACCGTATCAGGAACTATCCCTTTTTCTATCTGCGCCCTTATATATGTGTCTTTTACTGATGAGATGTCAAATTTCAGCTTTTTCAGCTTGTCCTTTAAGTCTCTTATTGTGCAGCCCTCGCCAAGTTTAAAGGTATAATGGTATATAAGATTGTTGCCAGATGCCATCTTGTTAAATGCACTTTCCGTCAGAACAGCAATTCCAAACTCATCGTTTGGCGCAACATCGCTGCTGTTTTGCTTTACATATCCATAATCAGGCAAACAGCCTATTCCGCTTACTGAAAACTGCTGCGCACCGATATAAATTGGATCGCCCACAGAAATATTATGATTTTTTGCATACATTTTTTCGAGAAACAGCTCTTTATCGTTTGACGGAAGTCTGCCATATTCAGGAAAAGGCAGGTCAATATATCTTCTATTATGAAATACTCTCAAAATTCTGCCATTTTCCTCTATATCCGAATAAAATGCCTCTTCCACATATACATTAAGCTCTGATAATTCTCGCAAATTTCGTTTTGAAAGCGGCACATATGTTTCAAAACTTCCGTCCTCTACATTGCTCTGCTTCCACATATTTTTTATACTTGCGGTTATTGAATCGGTAGATGAGCACAGAGATACCACCAGCATCATCGAAAGTACGATTATGGCAACCATCAATAGATTGCGGACTCCGTTTTCACGCAATTCTCTCATTATGCGTTTATTTAGAACCATAATATCACCACTCTATCTCAGACACCTTTATGCGTTCATTGTTACATTGAATGCTATGTACTGAACCATCTTTCATATACACCGTTTTATGCGCCATCTTGCTGATTGTTTCATTATGCGTTACAATCAGAATAGTGGTTTTATATTTTTCGTTGATTTCGCAGAGCAATGCAAGAATGTCCTTTGATGTCTTAAAGTCCAAAGCACCTGTCGGCTCATCACAAAGCAGCAATTTCGGATTCTTAACAAGCGCTCTGCCTATTGCACATCTTTGCTGCTGACCGCCTGAAAGCTCTTGCGGAAATCGGTTTTGCAGCTCATTAAGACCTAAAACCCCCAATATCTCTCCCATAGGAAGCGGCGTGTTTGAAAGATATTCGCCTACCTGTATGTTTTCCAGTACCGTAAGGTTCGGAACGAGGTTATAAAATTGAAATACAAATCCCAGGTAATCTCTGCGGAAATCAGATAGCTCTTCCCCTTTTATTTTTGCGATGTCACACCCATCAATGAATATGCTCCCACTGTCAATGCTATCAAGTCCTCCTATTGCGTTTAAAAGGGTGGATTTACCGCTTCCGGACTGACCTAAAATAGTACATATTTCACCTTGCACAACAGACAATGATACACCGTTTAGCGCTTTGACCTTGGCGAACCCCTCGCCATAGCTTTTATCCACATTTATCACATCAATATATGACATATAGTTTGCCCCCTATTTTCTTCCTATCAGTAAAATGCAAAAAAATTAAATTTTTCTGCATACTGTATGCATCCTGAAAAACCACTTATGTTCAAATTTTTCAATTTGCATACCGCAATTTTGACAAAGTGCTTTAATATCCTTTTCGTTATAAATGCGAACATCGCCTTTATGTGCCAAATGGTTTATAAGTGGCATTTCTATATGATTTACGAACCAATAGACAGACCTAATATTGGTTGACATATCCCGAAGTATGAGCCTGCCACCCATTTTTAATCCTCTTTTATACAATGCTCCATTTGCCACTTTTAGTTTACAGCATTGCCATAACTATATTACTAAAAAAGGAGGCAATAAAATCTGCCCCCTTTTTTCATATACATTAATTCTTATGGCATTCGCCGCTCATAGGGCAGCTCCCGCAGCCACAGCCACAGCCACAGGAAGATTTTCCTGCTTTTTTGTCTTTTACCATTTTTGTTACTATTCCGGCCACTATTGCCAGAAGTACAAGACTTATAATAGCAGTTGCCATAAACTTACGCCTCCTTTAAGGTCTTCGCTTCCTCATACTTTTTGAAAAACAGCATATAAATCATAACACAAAGTACCGCAAGTGCTGCTATAAATCCGATAACACTTATATTACCCTCAAAAACCTTTCCGAATTGGTTAATCATAAGCGATATCGCATACGCAAAACCTGTCTGATAAGAAATTGCAAACCATGTCCATTTTCTGCTGTTCATCTCACGCTTTATAGCACCGATTGCCGCAAAGCAAGGAGCGCAAAGCAGGTTAAATACAAGGAATGAGAAACCTGTAATACTTGTAAACGCTGCTGCTATCGCCTGATATACTGTGCCTTCCCCTCCATAGAGAATACCCATAGTTCCAACAATATTTTCCTTTGCAACAAGTCCTGTTATAGACGCAACCGTTGCCTGCCAGCTGCCAAAGCCAAGAGGTGCAAATATAGGTGCTATAACACTTCCTATTCTTGCAAGAATTGAAAGGCTCAGTTCGTCTTCTGAAAGCATTCTGAAACCGTCTTCTGCAAATCCGAAGAAGCTTGTAAACCATACAACTATTGTTGACAGCAATATGATTGTTCCTGCCTTTTTAATAAATGACCAGCCGCGTTCCCACATTGACCTTAATACATTTGAAAGTGTCGGCATATGATATGCAGGAAGTTCCATAACAAACGGTGCAGGGTTGCCTGCAAACATCTTTGTCTTTTTA
>DMLG01000059.1:7128-8749 GCA_003453455.1 Clostridiales bacterium | reverse complement strand
TGCCAACCGTTAATGTTGTAGCCGCTTCTAGCGAAAAAACGGCAAAGTATATTCAGGAAATTTTCACAACCGAAAATTTCAGAGTTTACACATCGGGCGATATATTGGGCGTTGAACTTGGCGGTGCGATAAAGAATGTAATCGCACTTTGCGCAGGCATATCCGACGGCATAGGCTATGGTGATAACACACGCGCGGCACTCATCACCCGAGGAATTGCAGAAATAAGCCGTCTTGGGGTAGCTATGGGCGCAAAGGAGGAAACCTTTGCAGGTCTTTCAGGCATAGGCGACCTTATTGTAACCTGCACAAGCACGCATTCCCGAAACCACCGTGCAGGCGTTCTTTTAGGTAAAGGTATGAGCCTTTCCGAAGCCCTTGATTCTGTTCATATGGTGGTTGAAGGCGTGAATACTGCGAGAGCGGCTTATGAACTTTCAAAAAAATACAATGTCCGTATGCCTATTACAGAAGAGGCATACCGTGTCCTCTTCGAGAAAAAAAGCGCAAAAGACGCAGTAAAATCTCTTATGGCCCGTGACCCAAAAGCAGAATAAAATTTGGATTTTTTATTGACAGATACCGGTGTCTTGGTATATAATTTTACGAAGTTTTATTGAAAAGAGGCGCATAATGTGGAAAACTTAAAACTACCAACGGGCTATAAATCGCTCTTATCTCTAAAAGAAACCGAAGTTGCAATCAAAAAGGTCAAGGACTTTTTTGAGAGAGACTTATCGCAGAAACTTAATTTGACGCGCGTATCCGCCCCGCTTTTTGTGCGCCGTGACAGCGGCTTAAATGACACGCTAAACGGTGTTGAGCGTCCTGTTTCCTTTGATATTGCAGGGATTTCCGGCGACTATGAAATCGTACATTCGCTTGCTAAATGGAAGCGTTTTGCACTTTTACATTACGGATTTTCACATGGCGAGGGACTTTACACCGATATGAATGCAATACGCCGTGATGAAGTCACAGACAATCTCCATTCGGTATATGTTGACCAGTGGGATTGGGAGAAGATTATTGATAAATCCGAAAGAAATTTCGAAACTTTGAAAAGCACGGTTCGTCTTATCTATTCCGCTTTAAAGGATACGGAAGCGTACATATCAAAAGAGTATGATTTTGAGCATATGTATCTTCCCGAGGATATATATTTCATCACAACTCAGGAGCTTGAAGACTTATACCCTGACAAAACCCCAAAAGAGCGTGAATATGCCATCGCAAAGGATAAAGGCGCAGTATTCTTAATGCAGATTGGCGGTGAATTAAAATCGGGGATTATCCATGACGGACGCGCGCCCGACTATGACGACTGGTCGTTAAACGGCGATATTATTGTATATTATCCTGTTTTGGACATAGCCCTGGAACTTTCCTCAATGGGTATAAGGGTTGATGAGGATGCACTCTTAAAACAGCTCAAAATTCGCGGCAAGGAAGAAAATGCAGAGCTTCCTTTCCAAAAAGCCCTTCTTGCAGGCGAACTACCCTACACAATAGGCGGAGGAATTGGACAGTCGCGCATATGTATGTATTTTTTGCGAAAAGCGCATGTTGGCGAGGTACAGGCATCTGTATGGCCGCCCGAAGTGCTTGCAGAGTGTAAAAA
>DMLG01000059.1:0-7004 GCA_003453455.1 Clostridiales bacterium | reverse complement strand
CCTGCTCCGTTTTTTACTTGAAAAATTCTAAAAGCTCCTCTTTTGTAAGATTTGACAGCGTTGCAGAATTAGCGCGTATCATATCGTCCGCCAAGTTCCGTTTTTTCTCTTGCAGTTTTAAAATCTGCTCCTCGATTGTACCTCGTGTTGCAAGCTTTATGATATGCACAGCCCTTGTCTGTCCTATTCTGTACGCTCGGTCAGACGCCTGGTCAACTGCCGCAGGGTTCCACCATGGGTCATAGTGTATAACCATATCCGCACCTACAAGATTAAGTCCCGTACCGCCTGCTTTTAAGGATATTAGAAATACACTTTTCTCACCATTATTAAATCTGTCTGCCATATCGCATCTTAAAATTGCGGAGGTTGTTCCGTCGAGGTAAAAGTAGGATATTCCCATATCATCAAGCCTCTTGCGAATTATAGAAAGCATTGATGTAAACTGCGAAAACACCAAAATCCTATGCCCCGAAAAAATCCCCGAAGTCAGAACATCTTCAAAAAGCAGAAGCTTTCCGCTTTCCTTATCATAATCACCGTCTAAAAGTGCAGGGTGGCAGCAAATCTGGCGAAGCCGCATTAAAAGCGACAAAATCCGCATATTATCACCGCCGTATTTAAGGATTTCCTGTGCCTCTTTTCGGCTGGCAGCAAGATATGCCGAATACATTTTCTTTTGCGCAGGACTCGGCTCAGCAAAAACGGTACTTTCTATCCTTTCAGGAAGCTCTGACAAAACCTCATATTTCATTCTGCGCATAACAAACGGCTTTATTTTATTCCGTAACTGCTCGGCAGCCAAATCGTCTCCGCCCTGAACTATGGGCTTTTCAAAGTTTTCGGCAAACTGCGCCCGCTGTCCCAAATATTTTGGCATAACAAAATCAAAAATTGACCAAAGCTCTGAAAGTGAGTTTTCTATCGGCGTTCCCGAAAGCGCAAAACGGCTTTTTGCATTTATCCGCTTAACTGCCTTTGCACTAAGGGTTCTGGGGTTTTTAATCTGTTGTGCCTCATCTATTACAAAGCAAAAGAATTCTTTGTCAATGTATTCTGCTATATCACGGCGCAAAAGCGGGTAGGAGGTTATTATAAAATCATATCCGTCAGCCTCCAAAAGTGCTTTTTTGCGCTCTTCCTTAGTGCCGTCAATCACCTTTACCTTGGCTTTTTCAGCAAATTTGTGTATTTCAGAAAGCCAATTATATGTAAGCGAGCTTGGCGTAACAACAAGTGCAGGCATTTCCCTTTCTTCACTCATAACAAATGCTATTACTTCAAGAGTTTTTCCAAGTCCCATATCGTCTGCCAGAACTCCGCCAAAACCAAGCTCTGAAAGCTGTTTCAGCCAGTGAACGCAATCCTTCTGGTAATCACGCAAAACCCCTTTTAGGTATTCGGGGATATTTGCCTTAATATTTTTTATTTCCTCCAAAAGCCCGTCAAATTCTTTATTTGCGTCTATTTCTCCCCTTGCCCCCGCAAGGTATAGTGCATAGTATTTAGAAAGTGTTTTCTTTCGTTCCTTTAAATCTGCAAAGGAAAAATCAAGATTTTCCAGCATTTCAAACCCAAAAAGGTCGGAATTGATTTCGAGAAATTCTCCGCTTGCCATACGATAATATTTTTTTCGATTTCTTATGGCGCTCAAAATTCCGGCTATCTCCGAAGGCGTCAGGTCACTTTCAAATCCTACCTCCAAAAGGTCGATTTTTTTGTTGTAATAGACCTTATTTTTCAGTTTTGGCGCTTTTTTTAAAAGAAGTGACGAAAAACGCTCGGACCTATGAATTTCCGCCAAATTTTCAAGCTTTTTTAAGGTATCCGTCATAAACTCATACATTTCCCTGCTATCGGAAAGATACATATTTTGCCCTTCTATATTAAAATTGGCAAAAAAGGAAAGTATATAGCTCTCGCTCTGATAGTCCCTCACAATTATTTTGTCCTGTTTTAACGCATTTACGGGGAGTCTTAACGCAATTTTACCATAATTTACCGTAACAGCGGCAAGTATTCCGCCCTCTAATTCGTCAAGATAGATATTAAAAAACGGCTTATCATCTACTATAACATTTTCAAGTCCCTGTGCCACTACTGCCCGTCTGTTTTTCAGCTTTGGCAGAACTTTTGCAGCAAAGGCTATGGCATTACTGCCTTTAAAATCAATCTGCGTGCGGCTTTCGGCGGAAAGCGCGCGATAAATCGGCATATACCAACTGCGCCACTCCTTTGTGGTTTCATATAAATCACCGTCATATAAAAACCAACTCCCGTCAAGTGTGACCGCAATTCCGCTTTGTATCACAGAAATATTTATACTTTCATCTGTGGCGGTTATATCCACTAAAATGTCAGGATCCTCGTGCTTTATCGCAAGATTTGTCTGTGGCATACCGTTTAGAGTAAAACTGCAATCTGCCTTTTCCATAAGAGGCAAAAGGCGTTTTGCGGTAAAATCTCCAAAATCACAGGAGGAGAGTACGGCTGTATAAAAGGATGACGCTACGGTCTTATTTTCCAGTGCTTCCGCCATTATATCAAGTATTTCTCTTGCCACCGGGTCAAACTCATACTTTGCATTATTATACGCTCTATGCTTGGAAATCTTGTAATCTCCGCCATCTATATACGCTTTTAAAAAACCTTCGGCACTTTTCGTGATATTTTGAGAATCTGCAAGTTTTACGGAAATTGAATACTTGCATTCCCTCTTATGATTTGTATTTATGTTAAATATAAAGCTTATACTAAGATGTTCCCTTTGTACGCCGTTCTCTTCAAACTCCCTGCACAGCGTACTTGCAAGCTTATCGTTACTGTCCTCAAACCCTGCGTCTTCCAAAAGCTCTGCCTGCCTTGTTTTTAGCGTAGCCACTATGTGCTTGCAGCTTGCTGACATAGTCTGATAATACGGACAGGTGCAGAATGTTTCGGAAATCTTTCCTTTTTCATCAAATCCGATATGCACATTATACAACTTATCACTGTCAACAGAAGCTACAATACTATCCTCTGCACGCACCCTGATATGGACTCTGCCCTCTTTGAAATAATTACAACCTGACTTATATATTCCTTCCGAGCAAATACTTTTTATATCATTTTCTAATATATTCATAGCGCATTCTTCCCCTCCCTTCTTGCTTTTCGGTATCCTATTATTATAGCACCAAAAAATATTTATTTCAATAGTTTTTATTGCTTTTTCAGGCAAAATGATGTAAAATAATTTACGAGAACATATTAGGAGGATTTCTAAATGAAACTTTCAGCTCTTAAAAATGCGGTTGCCATTGATTTAGGCACGGACTATACCCGTATTTACTATAAAGGCGAAGTGACAAACGAACCGTCTGTCATCGCATACGACTCCTTAAACGGCGCGGTTATTGCAATAGGTAAAGAAGCGGCTGATATGGAGGGTAAAAATCCGCCACTCATAACCGTTTCAAGACCTATCACAAAAGGAGTAATAACCGATTTTGACCTGGCTTCTCAAATGATACAGGGATTTTTGGCAAATATAGTGGGAAATGTGATAAAACCAAGAGTTTTCATAACTGTCCCCTGCGGCATAACAGGCGTTGAGCGCCGTGCTATCTGCGATATTCTGCACGAATCGGAAATTACCGAAATATATATAATTGAATCACCTATTGCAGGTGCAATAGGCGCAAACTGCGATGTAAATATTGCACGTGGTATGCTTTTGGTAGACATCGGAGGCGGAAAATGTGATATTGCAGCAATTTCCCTGGGACAGGCTGTAACAGGTCGTTCTGTAAAGCTTGGCGGCAATGATTTCACCGACGCTCTTACAGATTACCTTTTAGAAAAACACAATCTTTCGGTAGGCAATTTTTCGGCAGAGAAACTGAAAAAATCAATAGGCTGTGCCTTTATGCGTGAGCACAATGATATTGATGAGATAAGCGGTTTTAACACATACCTTAGAAAACCTGAAAAAATAGCCGTCCGCTCGGAGGAAATCAGGGAGGCTTTTGCCCCTCTTGTTTCAAAAATATCCGCTGAAATAAAGTCCACCTTAGACGAAGTCCCAACAGAGCTTTTAGGTGACATTATTGATGACGGCATTTTGCTTATAGGCGGCGGTGCACAGCTTTACGGACTTGCAAAACGCCTGCGGCAAGAGCTTGGCATAAAGGTGTTTTTAGCAGAGGACGCTGAAATGTGTGTCATAAAGGGAGCGTCATATGTCGCTGAAAATATGGACAAGCTCCCGGATAATACATATATTTTTACAAAGGCTTAATTATGGAAATATTTAACGACGAGACTCTTGAAGATTTGCAAACAGGAGGACTTTACCTCATACAAAAAAAGGCAGGCTTCCGCTTTGGTGCGGACGCCGTTCTTTTGGCGGATTTTGCAAAGGACATTGTATCAAACAAAACGCTCGATTTATGTACAGGAAGTGCGGTTATACCGATTTTGCTTTCGGCAAAAACAAAAACTGAACAGTTTTTTGGTCTTGAAATTCAAAAAAGTGTTTTTGATACTGCTATGCGTTCCGTTAGGCTAAACAGTCTGGAAAATAGGATTTTCTTGACCTGTGAGGACTTAAAAAACGCAGTCTCAATCTACGGAAAGAGACAGTTCGACTTAATAACCTGCAATCCTCCGTATATTGAGAAAAACTCGGGACTACAAAATCCCAGCGACGAAAAGGTAATTGCCCGTCACGAGGTTTTATGCACATTGGAAGATGTGATAAATGTTTCTTCCCTTATGTTAAAGCAAAAAGGGCATTTGGCTCTTGTGCATAAACCGTCAAGGCTTATCGATATTATTTGTTATATGCGCTCAGCAGACTTAGAGCCGAAGCGCATCAGGTTTATTCATAAAACGGTGGACAGCGAGCCGTCGCTTGTGCTTGTCGACGCAACCTTTAAAGGCGGAAAGGAACTCCGTATTATGCCGCCGCTATATATTTATAACAAGGACGGTTCTGAAACAAATCAAATCCGGGAGGTGTACGGAAGATGAGCGGTACTTTATATCTTTGCGCAACGCCGATAGGCAACCTTGGAGATATTTCTGCAAGATGCCTTGAAATTTTTGAAAATGTTGACATTATAGCTTGTGAGGATACCAGGCGCACCTTACAGCTTCTAAATCATTTCGGAATAAAAAAACAGCTCACAAGCTACCATGAGCACAACAAGGCGGAAAAGGGCGAGATAATTGTAAATATGCTAAAAAGCGGCAAAAATGTTGCTCTTGTTTCCGATGCCGGAACTCCCGCCATTTCAGACCCTGGCGAAGATTTGGTGAAACTCTGCATCAAAAACGAATTAAATGTAACCTCTGTGCCGGGTCCTGTGGCAGCTGTTAATGCCCTTATTTTATCAGGGCTTTCAACAAGCCGGTTTTCCTTTGAGGGATTTTTATCGGTAAATAAAAGGCATAGGTTTGAGCATTTGGAAAGCGTGAAAAATGATACTCATACGCTGATTTTTTACGAAGCGCCTCATAAGCTCAAAAGGACGCTTGCCGATATGCTTGAAATTCTTGGAAACCGCAGGCTTGCATTAGTTCGTGAGCTTACAAAAATTCACGAAGAGGTTATCCATACTGACCTTGAAAGTGCGCAATCTCTTTACAGCGAAAATTCACCAAAAGGCGAATTTGTGTTGGTTATAGAGGGTGCAGCCGAGGTGGAAACCGAGAACTTTTGGGATACCCTATCCGTTTCGGAGCATATTGATTTTTACATAAATGACGGTCTTAAAAAAACCGAGGCTATAAAAAAAGTGGCAAAAGAGCGTGGGCTTTTGCGCCACGATGTATATAACGAATATCACAAAATTGACAAAGGGGATAAATAATGACAGAAAAATTTGCAGTATTTGTAGATATTGATAACACATTGGCAGATGATGACGGCGTAAATCCTAAAAATGCTGAAATTATTGAAAAAGCAAGAAAAGCAGGACACTATATTTTTGCAAATACAGGAAGGGCAAAATCATGGATTAACTCTGAGCTTATAGGACATATCAGCCTTGACGGTATCATCTCAGGTATGGGTTCACGCATAGAAATGATGGGGAAGCCGATTTTTGAAAAGCATATAGACCCGGAGTTTGTATATTCTTGTGCAAAACATTTCTGGAATACCAAAAATTGCTTTTTTATAAGCGGTGTAGAAAAAGGGTTCATTTTAAATCCCATACCCTATTTTCAAAATTGGCATTTTGCAGATATTGCAAGCCCTGATGACCTTAAAGGCAAGTATAAGGATGAGAAAATACAAAAATTAGAGATGTTCGGAAAAATTTCGGAGGAGGATAAAAAGTTTTTCGGGCAAGCGCTTGATGTTTATGACCACGGCGGATATATCGAATGTGCGCCGAGGGGTTGCTCAAAATCTACGGCTATGGATATTGCCCTTAATCATCTCGGGATAAAGAAGGAAAACTCCATAGCAATAGGAGATTCTGTTAATGATATGGATATGCTGAAAAATGCAGGTATTGCCGTTGCTATGGGAAATGCAATAGATAAAGTAAAAGAAATTGCAGACTTTATTTCAACCGACTGCAAAAGTGGCGGCGTAGGATACGCAATAGAGGAGCTTTTACTAAAAAAGATATAATAAACCGAAAGGAGCGAAAGCAAGTGACGGAGCAGGAACAGAAAAAAGCGGCAAAGGAATTCGTAAAACAATGGGCCGGCAGAGGCTACGAAAAAGGCGAAAGCCAGCCTTTTTGGATTTCCCTTTTGCAGGATGTTTTTGGAGTTGACAAACCTACTGAGTATATAACCTTTGAACAGCAGGTGCATCTTGACCATACTGCTTTTATTGATGGATATATCAATGCTACAAAGGTAATGATTGAGCAAAAAAGCATTGATAAAGATTTACGCAAACCAATAAGGCAATCAGATGACACGCTTCTTACACCTTTTCAGCAAGCAAAAAGATATATAACCGAATTGCCGCTGTCAAAACACCCCCGTTGGGTAGTAACCTG
>DMLG01000095.1 GCA_003453455.1 Clostridiales bacterium | reverse complement strand
TCCATAATCCTTTTTTGAAAACCGACATAGTATTCCTCAATTTCGGGATTTTTTATATAGCTGCGGTTTTTGTCAATCAAAGATTTCTCGCGTTGCGCATCTTTTACAGATAGACCGTGCTCCTTTTTATAAAGGGCAACATCTTTTGAAAAATTCATTCTTTTTTCAAAAAGTTCGGCAATTTGTTTGTCTGTTTCTTCTATCTGTGCGCGAATGGATTCAAGTTCTTTCATAAATAATTTCTCCTTTTTCTTATATAAAAAGCGGCTTCCCATAAAGGAAACCGCTTAACTTCGTAAATATGCTGTTTTATGCAGCAATCAGGCGTCCTTTACAGGTGAATTTATAAAGTTATAAAAATAATAAAAAAAGTAATACGAAATAAATCGTACTACATAAGCAAAAGAAGACACCAAAACAGAGGCGGACAAATTACTGTTCGCACAAGGGATTGATTTGTTGTTTAGATGTAGCATAGTAATCCCACTCCGTTTGATAAAATATGCCTAATTATATACCTATACTTTTAAAATGTCAATACAAATATTGATTTTTTTTTAAAAGTGATGTATAATCCACAATGTAGTAAGAAAAAAGGTGGATTTTATGGGAAAGAAGAATTCTAATTCGACAAAGAAGAGGATAGTATCTGCTGCGTGGAAACTTTTCTATGAGCAAGGATATGAAAATACTACGATAGATGAAATTGTTAAAGAATCCTGCACATCAAGAGGGTCTTTCTATCATTATTTTGACAGTAAAGATGCGCTTTTGAGCTCACTTTCGTATGTTTTTGATGAAAAGTATGAAGAAATTTCCGAAACTCTTGATTGGAATCAGAATTGTTTTGACATTTTAATACAAATAAATAGAGAACTTTTTGATATGATTGAAAATACAATATCAATCGACCTTTTGGCACAGCTCTATTCCTCTCAGCTAATAACGGTCGGAGAAAAACATCTTTTGGATCATAACCGCGTTTACTATAAATTTTTGCGAAAAATCGTAATTGAGGGGCAGAAAAGAGAGGAGCTAAAACGAGAGGAAAGCGTGAATGATATAGTGAAAGAATATGCACTTTTGGAAAGAGCATTTTTGTACGATTGGTGTCTTTGTAACGGAGAATATTCGCTCAAAAGCTATTCTCAAAAAATGATGCCGCTTTTACTTAATCATTTAAAAAATTAAAAATCTATTTTTTATATAAAATAAGATATTAAGTAATGTACAGTATATAAATATAGTAAATACCTGAATTTTTTAGGGAAAATCTTAAAAATGTATAAACTTAATTCTATACTTTGGTTTGTATTGTAATATTAAAAAAAGTATGCTAAAATATCCTTTGTATTAAAGAAAAAGGGGGAATATTTTATGTCATCTACAACTTGGGTTATGGTCGCTGCAATAATTCTCTATACGGCTATGATGGTTTATGTAGGAATAAGATGTTCAAAGAAAAACAAAACAACAGATGATTTTTATTTGGGCGGCAGAAAGCTTGGGCCGATAGTTACGGCTATGAGCGCAGAGGCCTCCGATATGAGCGCATGGTTACTTATGGGATTGCCGGGTTTGGCGCTTATGACAGGTCTTGCCGAGGCGACATGGACAGCAATAGGCCTTGCAGTAGGTACATATTTAAACTGGCTTTTCGTTGCAAAAAGACTTAGAAATTATACTGAGAAAGTAGGAGCAGTAACGCTTCCTGAGTTTTTTTCAAAAAGATTCAAGGATGAAAAGAATATTCTTGCAGCAATAGCGGCTATTGTGATTATAATATTCTTCATTCCATATACGGCATCAGGATTTTCAGCTTGCGGAAAGCTTTTCTCAAATATATTCAATATGGATTATTCTGTGGCTATGCTTATCAGCGCTGTTGTAATCGTGCTTTACTGTACGCTTGGCGGATTTTTGGCAGCATCTACCACTGACCTTATACAAAGTATAATTATGACCTTTGCACTGCTTACAGCGCTTGGAATCGGCGAAGGTATTATGGGTGGATTTGGTAATGTTTTTGCAAATGTTAAAGGTCTTGACGGCTATCTTGATATAACAAAGGGATTTGATGTTGCCGGCGGTAAAACGGGAACATACGGCAGCCTTACAATTGCTTCAACGCTTGCATGGGGATTGGGATATTTCGGTATGCCGCATGTTTTGCTTAGATTTATGGCAATAGACGACGCAAAGAAGCTGAAAACATCACGCCGCATTGCAAGTGTGTGGGTAGTTATTTCTATGGCAATCGCCGTTTTAATAGGTGTTGTTGGTTACAGTCTTATGAAGGCAGGTATAGTGCCCAATTATGACAGTGCGTCAAGTGCTGAAACTATTTTTGTGGATATTGCTGCATTCCTGACAACGACAGGATATATTCCTGCTTTGGTAGGAGGTATATTCTTAGCAGGTATTTTGGCATCAACAATGTCAACAGCAGATTCACAGCTTATTGCGGCATCATCAAGTGTAGCCCGTGACCTTGCTATAAACACATTTAAAGTGCGACTTTCCGATAAAACTGCAATGCTTGTAGCGCGTGCATCTGTTATAGTAATCGCAGTTATTGCAGTATTTTTGGCAAAAAATCCGAATAGCTCGGTATTTCGTATCGTATCCTTTGCTTGGGCAGGATTTGGCGCAGCGTTCGGACCTGTGATGCTTTTCTCACTCTTCTGGAAGAGAACAACAAAATGGGGAGCTTTGGCAGGTATGGTTTCAGGCGGAGCGATGGTATTCATTTGGAAATTCGTTGTTGCAAAGGCAGGCGGAGTATGGGCTATATATGAGCTGTTACCTGCGTTTATTATTGCTTCGGTATTTATAGTTATTGTGAGCTTGCTTGACAAAAAGCCTTCATCTGAAATAGTTGATGAGTTTGAGACAGTAGGCAAGTAATTTATAATGCCTTCAAGGAATAAAAGGGTGGAATAAAGCCACCCTTTTGTTTGGGTTTTACGAAAAAGAGGAGAAATTTATGGCACTTTATGCAATCGGAGATCTTCATCTTCCGCTCGGAGTTGATAAACCGATGGATATTTTTGGAAAAAGATGGGAAAACCATGTTGAAAGGCTTAAAGAAAATTGGCAGAACACGGTGACAGAGGAGGATACCGTTGTTTTGGCAGGCGATTTTTCGTGGGCAACATATCTTGAAGAAAGCAAAAAGGATTTTGAATTTCTAAATAGTCTTCCCGGAAAAAAAATTATGTTAAAGGGGAATCACGACTACTGGTGGAGCACTATAAATAAAATGCAGGAATTTTTGAAGAAAAACGGATTTTCACAGATAGATTTTTTGCAGAACAATTCCTTTGAATACGAAGATATCTCCATATGCGGAAGCAGGGGTTGGACAATGCCGCAGATGAAATCATCAGAAGAGGATAAAAGAATATATGCGCGCGAGCTTATTCGTATGGAACTTTCGTTAAAGTCGGCGAAAAATCCGGAAAACATTTTTGCATTTACGCATTATCCGACCGTAATGAACGGCTTTTTGGAAAATGAAATGACGGGGCTTTTTAAAAAATACGGCGTGAAGAAGTCATTTTTCGGGCATATACATTTTGCCTTTTTTGGTATAAAAAGCATCTTTGAAGGTGAGAAAAACGGTATAGAATATAGCCTTGTTTCCGCCGATTATCGTGAATTTATGCCCGTAAAGATTGCAGATTAACAAGATATTTTGTTGCTTTTTAATAAAATACACAAATTTACTTGAATTTTTATATTTTTGTGATATAATGATTCAGATATAAAATTGCATATTTTTGCACAAAAAGATGAGGAGGATTTAAGGCGATGGCTGTTAAATCAGAACAGGTAGAAAAAAATCTTGTAAAACTTACTTTTGAAGTTTCAAGTGAGGAATTTGAAAAAGCTATAAACAAAGCATATTCAAAAAATGTTAAAAAATACAGCGTTCCCGGTTTCAGAAAGGGAAAGGTGCCGAAGAGTGTGATAGAAAAGTATTACACAGAGGCAGTATTTTATGATGACGCAGTAAACAGTGTACTTCCCGACGCTTATGAGGCAGCGCTTTCTGAGTCAGGTATAGAGCCTGCTGCACGCCCGGAATTTGATGTTGAGGAAATTAAAAAGGGCGAGCCGGTTGTATTCACAGCGCTTGTTACAACAAAACCAGAGGTTGAGCTTGGTGAATACATAGGTATAAAGGTAGCTAAAATTGAACACAATGTATCGGAAGCAGATGTTGAGAAAGAAATAAAAGTTGCCCAGGAGAAGAATGCGCGCTTAGTTCCGGCTGACGGCAAAAAGATTAAAAAGGGCAGCGTTGTTACAATTGACTTCTTAGGCAGCGTTGACGGCGTGGAATTTGAGGGCGGAAAAGGCGAGAATTATGACCTTGAAATCGGCTCCAATACATTTATTCCCGGCTTTGAAGACCAGCTTATCGGTAAAAAAGCAGGCGATGAAGTTGATGTAAATGTAACATTCCCGGAGGAGTATCATGCGCCTGATTTGGCGGGAAAAGATGCGCTCTTTAAGGTTAAAATCCACGAAAATAAGGTTAAGGAACTTCCTGAAATCAATGATGATTTTGCATCAGAAGTGAGCGAGTTTGATACTTTGGAAGAGTATAAAAACAGCATTAAGGAAAGACTTGAAAAAGCAGCCAGCGACAGGGTAAAGACGGAAACGGAAAATGCAGTTGTAGATAAGGTGACAGAGGGTGCAAAGGTAGAAATTCCCGAGGCTATGATAAATGACCAGTGCGAAAGAATGGTACAGGACTTTGCGCAGAGATTGCAGTATCAGGGTCTTGATATCAATCAGTATATGCAGTACACAGGTTCAAGTATAGAGCAAATGAAGGAAAGCTTTAAGCCGCAGGCTGAAAAACAGCTGAAAACAACGCTTGTTTTGGAGGCTATTTCCAAAAAGGAAAATATCAGTATAACAGATGAAGAAGTGAACGATAAAATCTGCGAAATGGCAAAGCAGTATAATATGGAAGCAGATAAGCTAAAAGAGCTTATGCAGGATAAAGATATTGAAAACCTGAAAGAGGAAATTTCAATGAATAAGGTCATAGATATGCTTGTAAATAAGGCTAAGATTTCAAAGCCGAGGGCAAAAAAGACAACAGAAACAGCAAAAAAAGAGGACTAATTTCTTGTTAATATGAAAGGAATGATGTTATGAGCTTAGTACCAATGGTAATCGAACAAACAGGAAGAGGAGAAAGAAGCTACGATATATTTTCAAGGCTTTTGGAGGATAGAATTATATTCTTGGGTGAAGAGGTAAATGACGCGTCTGCGAGCCTTATCGTTGCGCAAATGCTTTTCCTTGAAGCAAAAGACCCTGATAAGGATATCCAGCTTTATATCAATAGCCCGGGAGGCTCGATTTCAGCGGGTATGGCGATATATGACACTATGCAATATATAAAATGTGATGTATCTACAATATGCGTAGGTATGGCGGCAAGTATGGGTGCATTTTTGCTTTGCGCCGGAACAAAGGGGAAGCGTTTTGCGCTCCCTAACAGCGAAATTATGATTCATCAGCCGCTCCTTGGCGGACTTCAAGGTCAGGCTACCGATATACAAATTCATGCAGAGCATATTGTGGGTATAAAAAAGCACTTAAATGAGATACTTGCAGAGCGCACAGGTCAGCCGATAGATGTTATTATGGCGGATACTGAGCGTGACAACTTTATGTCAGCAGATGCGGCAAAAGCGTACGGACTTATAGACGAAGTAATCGTAAACCGTAATCAAAAGTAATAAAGGGGACGAAAAATGGCAAAATCCGATGAAAAGAAAGAGATTCGCTGCTCCTTTTGCGGAAAGCGTGAGTCCGAGGTAGAAGCGCTTGTTTCAGGTCCAGGGGTGTATATCTGCGATGAATGTATTAAACAATGCGAATATGTTTTAGCAGGTAAATACGACGCTAAAAGCATTGAACCCGGTGCGGAGCTGCCAAAGCCTAAGGAAATTAAAGAGATACTTGACCAGTATGTAATAGGTCAGGAGGATGCGAAAAAAATTCTGTCGGTTGCGGTATATAATCATTATAAGCGCATTGCACGAGGCGATAAGGATGATGTGGAGCTGCAAAAGAGCAATATTCTGATGGTAGGACCTACGGGTTCGGGAAAAACTTTTCTTGTGCAAAATCTTGCGCGCATTTTGAATGTACCTTTTGCAATTTCCGATGCAACCACGCTTACAGAGGCAGGATATGTCGGCGAAGATGTGGAAAATATCCTTTTAAAGCTTATTCAGGCAGCGGACTATGATATTGAGGCGGCAGAAAAGGGCATAATCTACATCGATGAGATAGATAAAATTGCAAGAAAAGGCGAAAATGTTTCAATAACCCGTGATGTAAGCGGAGAGGGCGTTCAGCAGAC
>DMLG01000116.1:3973-4509 GCA_003453455.1 Clostridiales bacterium | reverse complement strand
AAATCGTTTGACGATTCGGGGTCGCGTTCATCATCTGTCAGATATTTTTTCAGAAGTGCGTAATTAAATATATATATGCCCATTGATGCAAGGTTGCTCTTTGGATTTTTCGGTTTTTCCTCAAATTCCACAATATTGCCGTCTTCATCAACATTCATAATACCAAATCTGCTTGCCTCTTCCCAAGGAACAGGCATAACCGCAATAGTAACTGCCGCCCCGCTCAAAAGATGCTTTTCAAGCATTTTCCCGTAATGCATTTTATATATATGGTCTCCCGACAGCACTAAAACGGTATTTGGATTAAACCTGTCCAAAAAACCGAGGTTTTGATAAATCGCATTTGCTGTTCCTTTGTACCATTCGCCCGTTTTTGCGCTCTGATAAGGCGGCAGAACATACACTCCGCCATGGTTTCTGTTTAAATCCCACGGATTTCCGTTGCCTATATAGGTATTTAAGTCAAGCGGCTGATATTGTGTTAAAACGCCCACCGTGTCAATACCCGAATGTACGCAGTTTGACAGCGGAAAGTC
>DMLG01000116.1:0-3843 GCA_003453455.1 Clostridiales bacterium | reverse complement strand
CCCGCCAAAATCATTGCTACACATTTTTTTGAATTCATTTTTACCCTACTTCTCCTTTTTTGTTCTCTTGATATATACGGCAGTTAAGCCCGGTAAGTCAATTTTAATTTCGTACGGCAGCTCCTGCGCCCCTTGCATAAGCTCCGCCTTATACACAGTATTTTTCATTTCGGAGTTTCCTCCGAACTTTTCCCAATCGGAATTAAGTACTACTTTATACTCACCTGCAAACGGTACGCTGAGCGCATAGCCGTCTCTTTTTACCGGTGTAAAATTAGCGCACACTATCACCTGCTCTCCGTCCTCCGATATCCTGATATATGAGAGAACAGAATTATCCCTGTCCTCTGCATTTATCCATTTAAAGCCGTCCCAGCTTTTATCAATCTGCCACATGGGCTTATTTTCAAGGTAAAACTTATTTATTTGCTTTACATAATTCTGAAATTTTTTATGCATATCGATACCGAGAAGATGCCACTCCAAGCCCTCATAGTACCGCCATTCTATAAACTGTGCTATTTCTCCGCCCATAAACATAAGCTTTTTGCCAGGAAGGGAAAGATAATACGCCAAAAGCGTGCGGTAGTTTGCAAATTTTTCTTCGTAGCTTCCGTACATCTTATCAATAAGCGACTTTTTGCCGTGTACCACTTCATCATGCGAAAGCGGAAGTATAAAATTTTCAGAAAACGCATAGCACATTACAAAGGTTAAAAGGTCGTGGTTCGGTTTTCTGAAATACGGGTCCATTGACATATATCTTAAAGTGTCATTCATCCAGCCCATATTCCATTTATAGTTAAATCCCAGTCCGCCCTTTTCGGCATCTCCCGTAACCATGCTCCAAGCAGTAGATTCTTCTGCTATCATTAAGATATTAGGAAAGTGCGAAAACATAATCTTATTCAGATTGCGCAAAAATTCTATCGCTTCAATATTTTCGTTTCCGCCATACTTATTTGCTATCCATTCTCCGTCTTTTCTGCTGTAATCCCTATAAAGCATTGAGGAAACCGCGTCAACTCTAAGTCCGTCAAAATGATATTCACAAAGCCAGAAATATGCAGATGACAAAAGAAAGGAAACAACCTCGCTTTTTGAATAGTCAAAAACCATAGTTCCCCAGTCTTTATGCTCGCCAAGGCGTGAATCGGCATATTCATAAGTGGCTGTTCCGTCAAACATATAAAGTCCGTGCAAATCGCGCGGAAAATGTGCAGGAACCCAGTCCATAATAATTCCTATTCCGTTTTTGTGACATTCGTTTACCAGATACATAAGCCCCTCAGGCTCGCCAAAACGCGATGTTGCCGAGAAATATCCCGTTACCTGATATCCCCATGAGCCGTCAAACGGGTATTCGGTAAGAGGCATAACCTCAATATGCGTATAACCCATTTCCTTTACATACATAATAAGCTCGTCCGCCATTTCGCGGTAAGAATATAATCTTCCGTCTTCATGCATCTTCCATGACGCAAGATGCACCTCATATATATTCATCGGCTTATCGTAAATAGGCGTATTTTCGCGCTTTTTAATCCACTCTTCATCACTCCACGAAAAGCGCGGTATGTCCTTTACCACCGACGCAGTCGCAGGGCGAAGCTCACTGTAAAATGCAACAGGGTCAGCTTTTAATACGGTATTGCCCTTTTTATCGGTTATTGCATATTTGTAAAGCATACCTTCTTCTATATCTTCAAAAAATCCGTACCATATTCCTGTTGTTGCAATTTTTTCAAGCGGTCTTGTCCCTTGCCAGGAATCAAAATCACCCGTTAAGCAGACTTTTTCCGCATTCGGAGCCCATACCGCAAAACGCCATCCGTTCGCCACTTTATGGGAACCTAACATCTGATATGACTGGAAATTGGTTCCCTCATTGTAAAGGTACATCTGAAATTCATCGATGCCTGCCCATAGCTGTGTGTTTTTTTCCGACATTACCTATTTTCCTCCCTGCATACTATGTAATATTGTTATTATACCATATATTGTTTTGGCAGTAAACACCAAAAAAGTAAATTTTTATCATATGTTTTTATGCATTTTGTATATTGTATTATACCCCTGTTTTTGTCTTTTATTTTTCATATCGTCAAAACCGAATTTTTACAAAGATTACAGTTATGTGAAATTTTAATATTTTCTTGACATAAATATTAAAATAAGTTAGAATATATATATGCTTGTTATTTCTTAAACTATTTTTTGGGAATGTTGAATTTTTCATAATAGTTTGTAAAACAATTTTTATAGATATATGCAAGACTACAATTCAATATCCCCATTTAATTTATCACATTGAAACGGGGGTGGACAAGATAGATCCTAATTTAGTACTTATTATTGTTGCTGTTATTTTTGCCTTACTTAATGTTCTTTCATTCTATCTGGGCGTTGTGTATAGGAAAAAAGTTGCAGAGGCAAAACTTGGTTCTGCCGAGGAGGAGGCAAAGAGTATTATAGAAAATGCTCAAAAAAGTGCTCGTTCCAAGGCAAGAGAAATAACTCTTGAAGCCAAGGAAGAAAATCAAAAGCTGCGTGCCTCTTTTGAAGCAGAAATGAAGGAGCGCAGAAAGGAAATTTCCATTCAGGAAAAAAGAATAAACCAAAAAGAGGAAAATCTTGACAGAAAAAGCGACGCTTTGGAGAAAAAAGACCAGGCAATAAACCAGAAGATGAAGGAGTATGACCAAAAGACTCTTGAAATTGAAGAGCTGAAAGGCAAGCAAATTGCCGAGCTTGAAAGAATATCCAAAATGTCACAAATTGAAGCAAAGGAGCTTCTTATCCGCGATTTGGAAGACGAAGCGCGGCATGAGGCTGCTGTTATGGTTAAAGAAATTGAGCAGGAAGCAAAAGAGCAAGCGGAGAAAAAGGCTAAAAACATTGTAGCCTCCTCCATTCAAAAGGTTGCAGCAGACCATGTTGCAGAAGCAACGGTTTCTGTTGTTGCTCTTCCAACCGACGAGATGAAAGGAAGAATAATCGGAAGAGAAGGTCGTAATATCAGAGCTCTTGAAACCCTTACAGGCGTTGACCTTATTATTGACGATACTCCCGAGGCGGTTATCCTTTCCAGTTTCGACCCTGTGCGCCGCGAAATCGCGAGAATTGCACTTGAAAAACTAATTGTTGACGGGCGTATTCATCCCGCACGCATAGAAGAGCTTGTTGAAAAATCCAAAAAAGAGGTCGAAACAAGAATAAAAGAAGAGGGTGAAGCGGCGTCTTTGGAGACAGGAGTTCACGGACTTCATCCTGAAATCATTAAGCTTTTAGGCCGTCTTCATTACAGAACAAGTTACGGGCAAAATGTGCTTAAACACTCAATAGAAGTTTCACATCTTGCAGGAGTTATGGCAGGCGAGCTCGGCGTTGATATAGCACTTGCAAAACGCGCAGGACTTCTCCACGATATAGGAAAGGCTGTTGACCACGAAATTGAGGGTTCGCATGTGACAATAGGCGCAGATATTGCAAGAAAATATAAGGAAAACGAAGCCGTTATCCACGCAATTATGGCTCACCACGGCGATGTTGAGGCAAACACAATTGTCGCACAGCTCGTTCAGGCGGCGGACGCTATAAGCGCTGCGCGTCCCGGCGCAAGGCGCGAAAACATCGAAACCTATATCAAGCGTCTTCAAAAGCTTGAAGAAATCGCAAATAATTTCAAGGGCGTTGAAAAATCCTATGCAATACAGGCAGGCAGAGAGGTCAGGATTATGGTTAAGCCTGAGGTTATCAGCGACGAAAGCATGCTTTTGGTTGCAAAGGATATTGTTAAAAAAATTGAGGCAGAGCTTGAATATCCCGGTCAGATTAAGGTTA
>DMLG01000050.1 GCA_003453455.1 Clostridiales bacterium | reverse complement strand
CAGAAAATACACCGAGTATTCAAGAGTAGTTATCGCACTTACACTTTTGGGCAAAAATCCGCAGGATGTTGCAGGCTACGATTTGACTGCGCCGATTTGCGATTTTGAAAAAACAATCGCACAGGGGCTAAACGGTGCAATATGGGCGCTTATCGCCTTAGACTGCGGAAATTATGGAAAAAGCGAAATAAAAGAAAGATATATAAGCTATATTTTAGACCGTGAGCTTGAAAGCGGAGGATGGACTCTCTCAAAAAACGAGAAAGATGCGGACCCCGATGTTACTGCAATGGCGCTCACTGCACTTTCAAACCATATCGAAGATGAAAAAGTTAAAAATGCAGTTGGACGCGGAGTAGAGCGTCTTTCAGCTATGCAGGATAGTGACGGAGGATTTTCAACATATAGTATAGCGACTGCGGAAAGTACCGCACAAGTGGTTTTGGCGCTTTCTGCACTTGGAATAGATGAAAACGATGCAAGATTTGTTAAAGGCGGAAAAAGTCCGACTGACAATCTGCTCTCGTACTATAATGAAGGCAAAGGGTTTTCGCATATAAAGGGCGAAGAGCCGAACCTTATGGCAACGGAGCAGGCGCTTTATGCGCTCAGTTCACAAAAAAGAGTAAGGGACGGGAAACCTAAACTTTTAAATAAAAACAAATTCCGTGATATTATAGGTAATGAAAATGAAGAAGCAATTTTGCTTATGACACAAAAAGGCATCATAAACGGAATGGAATATAATGTATTTGCACCCGAGATGTGCGTTACTCGCGCACAGTTTGCAACGATGGTAGTAAAGGGTTTAGGACTTGAAAATAGCGGAGAAATAACTTTTACTGATGTCAAATCAGACGATTGGTTTTATCCGTATGTTGCAGCTGCTTATGAAAATGGGATTATATTCGGAATTTCCGATAAGGAATTTAACCCAAGCGGTAATATTACCTGCGAAGAGGCGGCAGCTATGCTAAAACGCGCCGCTATGCTAACTGAAATTGAAGATAAAAAAATGCAGGAAAGTGATGCGGCAATATTTACTGATGTTTCAGATTGGGCTGCCGATTCCTTGGTTTTTTGTGTGGATTTGAACATTATTGATAAAGAAAATATAGATGCAAAAAGTGTACTCAAAAGAGCGGAAATTGCCCAAATGATTTGTAATTTGCTTAAAAAGGCGGAGCTTATATGAATTTTTTAAAGAATAATAAAGGAAAAATAAGCGCAGTTTGTGTTGTTTTAATAGCACTTTCTGTCGCATATTTTTCTGGCGGGAGCGGTAAAAACGATATCTTGACCGATAAACCGGCAGAAACTTTTGAAGTATATGAAGAAAAAGCACCCGAAATATCACAGGATGCGGAAATAGAAAAGCAAGAAGAACAGGAAGCCGTTCAGGAAAAAGAAGAAGAGCCGCAAAAAGAGCCTGTTGAAGTTGAAAATGAGGATAAAAACGAACTTTTCTGCACGCTTTCGGTAAGATGCGATACAATTCTTTCGGATATTTCACGCCTTGACGCTGAAAAAATTAGCATTATACCAAAAGACGGAGTGATTTTTGCTGAAAAAAAGGTTGCTTTTTCAGAGGGCGAGAGCGTTTTTGACCTGCTTTTGCGTGAGATGAAAAGCAATAAAATCCATTTGGAATTTGTAAATACTCCCGTGTATGGCAGTGTGTATATTGAGGGAATAGGAAATATTTATGAATTTGACGCAGGCGAACTTTCGGGCTGGATGTATAGAGTAAACGGAGAATTTCCGAATTTTGGATGTTCCAAATACTATTTAAAACAGGGTGATAAGGTGGAGTTTGTATATACCTGTGATTTGGGGAAAGATGTTGGAGGCGAATATGTAAAAAGGCAGGGGGCAGACGATGAATGAGTTTGCTAGGTTTCACCCGTGGGTGATTTTTATATATTTTTTGTCGGTGTTTTTGATTATATGTGCACATATTAACCCCATATGTGTTGCTATCGCGTTTTGCACTGCATTTTCATATTGTGCCGTAGTAAAAGGGAAAAAGACGCTTTATAAAAATCTTGCCATAATGCCGCTGCTGCTTTGCGCAATGGCGCTTATCAATCCTGCATTTAATCATCGGGGTGTAACAATACTTACATATCTCCCAAGCGGCAATCCGCTTACGGCGGAGTCGATTTGCTTTGGATTTATCGCAGCAGGAATGGTGCTTTCTATAATGTTGTATTTTTCGTGCTTTAATGAGATTATGACAAGTGACAAAATAATATATATTTTTGGTAAAATCATACCGTCGCTGTCACTCATATTTTCGATGACATTAAGAACTGTACCAATATTCCGCAAGAGAATAAATGCAATAACAAGAGCGCAAAAATGTATTGGAAGAAGTCCTTTTGACGGAACACCTATGAAAAGGGTAAAAAGCGGACTTGCCATTTTGTCAATAATGATAACATGGAGTATGGAAAATGCAATAGAAACAGCTGATTCAATGAAATCCCGCGGTTTTGGCGTGGCAAAAAGAACATCTTTTTCAATATATTCCTTTACCAAAAGGGATAAAAAAGTGCTTTTTGCTATTTGTATTTTAGTAGCCTATGTCGCAATTGGAGGGGCTATGGGTGTATTTAGTTTTGCCTGTTTTCCATATATCAGTATGGCAAAGATTTCTCCATATGCGTTTTCCGTGTATTTTGCAGAATTGTTGCTTTTTATAATCCCGATAATAGTCGAAGTAACGGAGTTAAAAAAATGGAAATCTACAAATTAACCGAAGTCAGTTTTAAATATCCAACCGGAAAAGAAGCGCTTAAAAATATAAATATTAGCTTTAAAAAGGGCGAATTTGTTACTGTATGCGGAAAGTCAGGATGCGGAAAAACAACACTTTTAAGGCTTTTAAAGCCGTGTATTGCACCTTTTGGTGAGCTTTCGGGAGAAATACTGTTTGGCAGAAAAAATATAGGTGCGGTCGATGATAAAACGGCAGCGTCAGCTATTGGGTTTGTTATGCAAAATCCTGATAATCAGATTGTAACCGATAAGGTATGGCATGAGATGAGCTTCGGGCTTGAAAGCTTTGGTGTAAAAACACCGCAAATAAGGTCAAGAGTAGCGGAAATGGCGTCCTTTTTTGGTATAGAAGATTGGTTTTATAATAAAACGACAGACCTTTCAGGTGGGCAAAAACAGATTTTAAACCTTGCGTCAGTTATGGTAATGATGCCTGAGGTTTTGATCTTAGACGAGCCTACAAGCAGACTTGACCCAATAGCGGCGAGTGAGTTTTTGCAGATTTTAAAAAAAATAAATACCGAACTTGGTGTTACGGTAATAATTGCGGAACATCGGTTGGAGGAAGTCTTTGCAATTTCAGACAAGGTTTTGGTAATGGACGGAGGCACCGTTATTGCAGAAGGCACCCCAAGAGAAGTCGGCAGAATTTTGAAGGAAAACAAATCTGATATGAGCGAGGCACTTCCCGCACCTGTGCGAGTTTTTGAAAGTACCGAAAAAGAAGGAATATGCCCTCTTACAATACGCGAGGCAAGGCAGTGGCTTATAGATATAAAAGATGAAATAATTGAGCCAGAAGCAATTGAAAACATTGAAAAATCCCAGCTGCCTGTAATCAGGATAGAAGAGGTATTTTTCAGGTACGAAAAAAATGACAGGGATATTATAAAAAACCTTAATCTTACGGTGTATGACGGTGAAATTCTTGCAATTGTGGGCGGGAACGGAGCAGGCAAAACAACGGCACTCTCGTTGATTTCAGGAATAAATGCGCCAAAAAGAGGCGAGATTTATATAAAGGACAAAAAAATATCGCAAATACCTGACCTATATCACGGGATTTTAGGCGTTTTGCCGCAGGAACCGCAGAGCCTATTCTCAAAAAAAACTGTTTTTGAAGACCTTATGGATATGACAGATGAAAAACTTCCAAAAGAAGAAAGAATTGATGCAGTATATGAAATAGCCCGGCTGTGTTGTATAGGAGAGATAATCAATAGCCATCCATATGATTTATCGGGCGGAGAACAGCAAAGAGCGGCGCTTGCTATGGTACTGTTAAAAAAGCCGCAGATACTAATTTTAGACGAACCTACAAAGGGCGCAGACGCACATTTTAAGAGGATTTTTAAGAGTATTTTGAAGGATTTAAAAAGAGGCGGTGCAACCGTTATAATGGTTTCGCATGATTTGGATTTTTGTGCAGAAGCCGCTGACCGATGCGCGCTTTTCTATGACGGCGCGGTCACATCAGTTGGAGATGCACGCAAATTCTTTTTGCACAACTATTTTTACACAACGAGCGCTCGCCGTATGTCAAGGGGCATAATTGAAAATGCTGTTTTGACAGAGGATATAATCCGTGCTGTCGGCGGAAAACAGGAGGAAGTTACAAGCGTTGAGAGTTATGATTATAAAATAAACAAAAAAGTCTTAAAAACGCCTGAAAAAAAAACTCCTGCAAAAATCGCAAACGGTATAATTTTTGCTGTATGCTTTATTTTTACATATCTGATTAAGTTAACAGATTTTATAGAATTTTACGCTAAAAACTATATTTTAGGGGGAGCGGCAATAGTATTTTTAGGACTTGCAATTAAAAATTTCTTCCCTCAAAAAGAGTTGGGTAGAAAAACAACAATTAAAAGAGGCAATGGCTTGAAAAAAAGAACGGTTATTGCATCGTTCTTAATACTTTTACTAATACCGTTTACCATATTTTTTGGCATATACTACCTTGGTGACAGAAAATACTACTTTATAAGCCTTTTGATAATCCTTGAAACTATACTTCCGTTTTTTATGATTTTTGAAAATAGAAGGGTAGAGGCGCGTGAAATTGTAATAGTAAGTGTCTTGTGTGCGATAGGAGTTGCAGGAAGAGCTGCATTTTTTATGATACCTGAGTTCAAGCCGTTGCTTGCCGTAATTACAATTTCAGGAGTTTGTATGGGAGCGGAAACGGGATTTTTAGTGGGTGCAATGACGGGATTTGTGTCAAATTTCTTTTTTGGTCAAGGTCCTTGGACGCCTTGGCAGATGTTTGCACTTGGAATTATAGGATTTGTCTCGGGTATTGTGTTTGAAACAGGAATTTTGAGAAAAACAAGATATTCGCTCTCCGTGTTCGGATTTTTATCAGCACTTTTAGTATATGGTGGCATTATGAATCCTGCGTCTGTTTTGATGGTTACTCAAAATCCGACACGGGAAATGATTTATTCAGCCTTTTTGGTGGGACTTCCCGTGGATTTTATCCACGCAATGTCAACAGCGTTTTTTCTGTGGTTTTTGGGAGAGCCTATGATAGAAAAACTTGAACGGGTCAAACAAAAATACGGAATTTTGGAAAATAGTGAGTAATAAGCAAAAACCGACAAGTTTTTAAAAACTTGTCGGTTTTTGAACGAACTGAACGGTATAGATATACTCAAAATCGCAAAAAGTTGGTAGCGA
>DMLG01000104.1:406-2528 GCA_003453455.1 Clostridiales bacterium | reverse complement strand
AGGAAAGTAAAAAAATCTGGGAGGAGAACGCACAATTTTGGGATAATGCAATGGGTGACGAATCTAATGAATTTCACAGAGAGGTAGTGCGTCCCAAAGTAACGGAACTTCTATCTCCTAATCCTGCGGATTACATTTTGGATATTGCGTGTGGCAATGGAAATTATTCTTCGTATCTTGCACAAAGAGGCGCTTCGGTTGTCGCTTTTGATTACAGCAAAAAAATGATAGAATTGGCTAAAAGACGGCAATCACAATATGCAAAACAAATTGAATTTTGTGTGGCGGATGCGACCGATAGAAAAAGTATATTAGAATTAAAAAGAAATCGAGCCTTTACGAAAGCAGTTTCTAATATGGCAATTATGGATATTACGGATATTGAACCACTTCTTATGGCTGTTTATGAACTGTTGCAGGAAAGCGGAATTTTTGTCTTTGCAACGCAACACCCTTGTTTTGTCACGTTGACTGAAAAATATATGACACCGCACAGTTACTATGATATAGCGATTGAAGGGCAACCGAAAGAGCAGATTTATTATCATCGTTCCATACAAGATATTTTTAACCTTTGTTTTAGAGCTGGATTTGTCATTGATGGATTTTATGAAGAATGTTTCAAAACCAACAAAGAAATTCCTATGGTAATGATAGTAAGGCTTAAGAAGGTAAAACGTGATAGCTTAAAATAAATTCAAGTTTGTCGGGTAAATAGCAAACCCAGCCGAGCCAGTCAACGGTCAAGATGAACGGCGCATTTCATGCGCCGCCGTTGACAGTCCCGCCCGTCTTTGCTAAAGGGCAATCAAGGCGGGAAAGCCCTAAAATGGCTTCACACCTATTTCAATAATTGGAGGAGATAAAAATGAGATCAGAAAAGGAAGTTTATGATATTGTTTTGAATTTTGCAAAAACAGATAAACGCATTCGCATGGTTACTTTGGAAGGATCTAGAACAAATACAAATATTCCGCCTGATGATTTTCAGGATTTTGATATTACTTTTTTTGTTACGGATATGGACAGCTTCACAAGTGATGATAAATGGCTAGATATATTTGGTGAAAGGTTGATTCTGCAAAAGCCGGAAGATATGGAATTATTTCCAGCTGTAGAAAAGGGATTTTCATATTTAATGCTGTTTACTGATGATGTTAAGATAGATTTAACTTTGCTGCCGCTGGAACTGATAGACGAGTATTTTACATGGGATAAACTGGTAAAGTTACTGTTGGATAAAGACAACCGTATCGTAAAGCCGCCAATACCAACGGATATAGACTACCACTTGCAGAAGCCTACTCAAAGAATGTTTGACGATTGCTGTAATGAATTTTGGAATACTACAACATATGTAGTAAAGGGCTTATGCCGCAAAGAAATTCTTTTTGCTATTGACCATATGAATGATATAGTACGAAAAGAATTGCTTCGCATGATTTCCTGGCTGATTGGTATCAAACAGGGATTTCATTTCAGTTTGGGAAAAAACTATAAATTTATGAAGCAATATGTCCCAGAGGAATTGTGGGAACGACTTATGTCCACTTATAATATGGATTCCTATCCCCATATGTGGGAATCCTTTGAACAATGTATGGCATTGTTCCGGGAGGTTTCGTCAGAAGTGGCATGCCAGTTGGATTACCAGTATCCACTATATGATGAAAAAATCAGTAATTATGTGATTCGGCAAAAGAAAAAATATGGCATTGAAGATGATAACAAATAAAATTTTTTCAATCGAAAAAATTTATTTTGATTATTCAATTTTGAAAAACTGAATACCTCAAAATCAGAAAGAGAGCGGCCAAGCACTTTGAGGGATTGGCCGCCTTGTCCACCCATCCAGCGGGACAGCGGGCGGAGGTCAAGGCCGGGTGTAAACCCGTTCATTTCAGCCTTGACGGTTGCCCGTTGTCCTGCTACTTTTCCGGGAGTGTGGCCACAACTTCGGGACACTTTGTCCACAAGTTGGAGCGTAGGACGAGGAACTGGGGCTTTCATATACGCCCTGTCTGCTGATGAGTCCAGACCTGCGCTTGCGGCTCCACGCCACGCAAGCACAGCCCTGTTTTCCTGCCGCTTCAAATGCCCTTGCCCTCCCCGGCGGCAACGG
>DMLG01000104.1:0-332 GCA_003453455.1 Clostridiales bacterium | reverse complement strand
AGCGTATAACACACTACACTTTGCTTCGCAAAGTCGTGTGCCAAATGGGGGCGTTGCCCCCTTTGGAAACCCCCACAAGAAAAGGCGGTACGCTACCCCTCCACGGGGCGCATACCGCCTTTTCTTGTTATCCAGCCCTCCGGCTGTATCGGTTGAGCAAAAGTCCGCGTGGGATTGATGTGGTATCTTTAACTTTGGGAAACTCCGTTTTCCCACTTGGAGACCGCCTTCGGGCTCACGCCCACCAGCATCCCCACCTGCTCCTGCGTGAGGCAGGCTTTTTTTCGCAGCTCGTAAAGGTAGTTGCCGAAGCGATAGTCGTTCATTCGCGC
>DMLG01000105.1 GCA_003453455.1 Clostridiales bacterium | reverse complement strand
CCTCCTCGGCAGGAGCCTCAGCTTCAACGCCGTTCTTTTTTGCTATAAGGTCTGCGATTTCTACGCCTCCCTCAGCAATAGTACTAAGCAATCTTGCAAGGTTTGAAATCGGGGCATTGAGGCTTCCCATAATCTTTGCAATAAGAGCATCCTTTGACGGTGTCTTTGCAAGACGGGTAAGCTCTTCTTCGGACAGAACCTTTCCATCCATAAAGCCTGATTTAATTTCAACCTTTTCGTTGTTCTTAGCAAAATCGAAAAGAATTTTTGCCGGAGCTACCGGGTCTTCCGATATTGCCAGTGCAGTAGGACCATGGAGAATACTGTCAAGTTCTTCAAGTCCAACCTGATTTGCTGCTAAACGAAGTAATGTGTTTTTAACAACAAAGTACTTAACTCCTGCTGCTCGTAAATCGTTACGAAGCTTTGTGTCTTCCTCAACCGTAAGACCGCGGTAATCCATCAACACGCCTGTTGTTGCACCGTTCAAAGCCTCAACAATTTCAGCTACCTGAGCTTTTTTTGTTTCCAAAACTTTTTCGTTTGGCATACTGTCACCTCCTGTAAGATTTTATGCCTTTCAAAAAGAAAGGCTCTTTTTCGTAGACGAAAAGAGCCGTTTAGTCAATAAAACTAAGTAACACCCTCGGCAGGGCTTACCTTTTTGCCTGCTGTCTACGGATTTATTTTTAAGCTATGTGATTATAGCATAAAAACCATAATTTGTCAATAGATTATTAAGAAAGTTTTGATGCATTAATTTTTATGCTCGGTCCCATTGTTGTAGTAACAACAACGCTCTTTAAATACTGACCTTTTGCAGTTGCCGGCTTTGCCTTAATAATTGCACCCATCAAAGCATTGAAGTTATCCGCAAGCTTTTCCTTACCAAAGGAAGCCTTACCGATAGGACAGTGAACGATATTGTTCTTATCCACTCTGTACTCAATTTTACCTGCTTTAATTTCATTTACAGCCTTTGCAACATCCATAGTAACTGTGCCGGCCTTAGGCGACGGCATCAAGCCCTTAGGTCCCAAAACCTTACCTAATCTACCTACAACGCCCATCATATCAGGTGTTGCAACAACTACATCAAAGTCAAACCAGTTTTCCTGCTGAATTTTTGTGCAAAGATCCATTTCTCCGACATAATCAGCCCCTGCTGCCAAAGCTTCATCAGCCTTAGGTCCTTTTGCAAAAACCAAAACCTTAGCGGTTCTGCCTGTGCCGTGAGGTAATACGATTGCACCTCTTACCTGTTGGTCTGCATGCCTTGAATCAACACCCAATCTTGCGTGCAGCTCAACAGTTTCATCAAATTTAGCTTTTGCTATCTTTGTTGCAAGCTCCATAGCCTCTTGGGGATCATAAAGTTTTGTCTTTTCAATCAGCGCCGCGCTGTCCTTATATTTTTTTCCTCTAAACATATTATTTTCCTCCTTATGTGGTCAAACAAGGCTTTTTGCCTCTCCCACTAAACTAAATCGCCTTTTAGTGATTATTGTTCTACTTCAATACCCATACTTCTTGCAGTACCAGCTATCATACTCATAGCTGCTTCAAGTGAAGCTGCATTTAAGTCAGGCATCTTCTGCTCTGCAATAGCCTGAATATCGGCTTTGGAAACCTTAGCAACCTTATTCTTGTTAGGAACACCCGAAGCCTTATCAATCTTGCAGGCCTTTTTAAGAAGAACTGCTGCCGGCGGAGTTTTAGTAACAAATGTGAAGGAATGGTCTGCATAAACGGTAATAACTACCGGTATGATTAAACCTGCATCTTTCGCCGTCTTTTCATTAAATTCCTTTGTAAACTGCATAATGTTTACACCGTGCTGACCGAGTGCAGGGCCAACAGGGGGCGCAGGACTTGCCTTGCCTGCGGGAATTTGTAACTTGATATAACCTGTGATTTTTTGTGCCATATACGGCCACCTCCTATTATTTCGGGAAATCTTGTCCCGTTGTGGTAAATGCGGGCAAAAATGCCCTCCCACTGTATGCCAGAGGGATATTTCAAGCGGATTTTCCGCTTAAAAGCTTAATTTACGCTCTTCTCTACTTGAGCATATTCAACTGAAACGGTCTTTTCACGGCCAAACATAAGTACTCTGACCGAAACCTTTCTGCTTTCGTTATCCACGCTTTCAACTTTACCTGAAAAGCCTTCCATCGGTCCCGATTTAATATCTACGCTGTCACCCGGTGCCAAATCAATACCTTGATAACGCACCTTTTCAACGCCCATATTTTTAACTTCCTCGTCGGACAGCGGCACGGGTTTGGAACCGGGTCCCACAAATCCTGTAACGCCGCGCGTATTGCGGACAACATACCAGCTTTCGTCATTCATTATCATCTTTACTACGACATAGCCGGGGAAAATTTTGCGCTTTACGACCTTTTGCTCACCGTTTTTTTCTTCGACAACATCCTCCATAGGGACTTCAACAGCTTGAATTAAATCGCTTATTCCTCGGTTTTCAACCGATTTTTCTATATTGGCTTTTACTTTATTTTCATAACCTGAATATGTGTGCGCCACATACCACTTTGCCTCATCCTGCATAACAATCTCCTCTATTTAAGAAAATTCTGTCATTATTTAACAATAAGCGACAGCAATTTTTCAAATCCGATGTCAAGCAAAGACAGCACAATCGTAGTTACAGCAACAAAAGCCAAAATAACAACGGTATTGTGAAAAAGCTGCTCTTTGGTAGGCCAAGAAACCTTCTTCATTTCAGACTTAGTCTCTCTAAAAAATCTCATAGCCCTGTTTTTCTTTACAGTTTTGTTTTCAGCCATAACAGATTCTCCTTATTTTACTTTGTTTCCTTATGCAGAGTGTGCTTTCTGCAAAATTTACAATATTTGTTCATTTCCAATCTGTCCGGGTCGTTTTTCTTGTTTTTCATCGTGTTGTAATTTCTCTGTTTACATTCCGAACAAGCCAAAGTAATTTTTACTCTCATGGTTACACCTCCGTATGAGAAATCATAGTATTAGGGCAGTTTTTTGTATGCAAAAAAAAAGAACCTGCCGCATAGCTTTTTGATTATATCATCAATATTTTCCATTGTCAAGCTTTTTTTAAATTTTATTGACAATTTTAAAAAAAAAATTTTTGAACATAATAAAAAAGAGATAATTTTTATTTTTGAAAGGAGTTTGTAATGTCTGAAATTGTTATAAAAAAATCGCCTCCTTTGTGCGGAAATATAATATGTTCGGGTTCTAAAAACGCATCACTTCCAATTCTTGCAGCAACAATCCTTACCAAGGGCAAAAATATTATAGAAAACATTCCTCGCCTTACCGACACCGAAAATATGCTCCAAATTCTTACGGATTTGGGTGCTAAGTGCAGCATTTGCGTAAATACTGCCGAAATAGATTTTACAAACTGCTGCGAGTACTCGGCTTCCTACGAGCTTATGAGTGCTTTTCGCGGTTCTTTTTTCCTTGCTGCTCCAATACTTTCACGCATGGGGAGAGCAAGAATTTCTATGCCCGGCGGCTGTCCTATCGGAAATCGTCCGATTGACTTACATTTAAAAGGATTTGCGGCTATGGGTGCGGAAATTGAATACGGACACGGATATGTTGATTTGTACTGCAAAAAATTAAAGGGCGCAAAAATTTATCTGGATTTTCCAAGTGTAGGCGCTACTGAAAATCTCATTATGGCAGCAGTTTTGGCAGAAGGTGAAACAACAATAGAAAACGCCGCAGCTGAGCCTGAGATAACCGACCTTGCAAATTTTTTAATTAAGCAAGGAGCAAAAATTCACGGAGCAGGCAGCGGCACTATCAAAATTTTAGGTGTAAAACAGCTCGAACCGGTGACATACCGCGTTATTTCCGACAGAATAGAAGCGGGAACTTTTATGAGCGCCTTTGCCATAACAGGAGGACGAGGAAGAATTGAGAATGTAAATCCCGTGCATTTAAAGCCTGTCACCGCAAAGCTTACCGAAATGGGCGCACATATTGACGAGCATAGGAACTATATCAATATCGACGCATCTAAAAAGCTAAGTTCTGCAAATATTAAAACACTTCCATTTCCCGGCTTTCCTACCGATATGCAAGCACAATTCTGTGCGCTTCTTTGCGAAACGCAAGGAAATGGCATTATCATTGAAACGGTGTTTGAAAACAGATTTCTCCATACCGGAGAGCTTAACCGTATGGGCGCAAATATCAGAATTGACGGAAGAAGTTCATTTATTGAGGGAAATAAGCATTTGAGCGGCGCAAAGGTATGTGCAATGGATTTGCGTGGAGGAGCATCGCTGGTTTTAGCAGGACTTTGTGCCGATGGCGAAACGCATATTGAGGGTGCAAAGCATATTAAGCGCGGTTATGAAAACTTTTGCGGAAAGCTCCGCTCGATAGGCGCAAATATTTTTTTGGAATAGTACTTTTATTTGTACATCTTATGTGCTATAATTAGGAAGTAAAACAAAAATGAGGGGGGATTTTTTATGCCAATGACAATTATAACAGGCGGTGCAGGAAGCGGAAAGAGCGCTCGTCTCTATGAGCAGATGACGAAAAATCTTGCCGAAAACCCTGACTTTCGCGCAATTTTGATTGTTCCCGAACAATTTTCCTTTGCAGCGGAGAAAACGCTTTTATCATCGCTTGGCGGACTTGGCATAAACCGTATGGAGGTACTTACCTTCTCACGCCTTTTGAAACGATATGTTCCCCAGAACAACCGCCTTTTGCCGAGCGGTAAAATGATGCTGATACAAAAGGCGGCAAGAGAGGCACAGGAAAACAATGTTTTCTACCGGTCTTCAAGCCGTACAGGTTTTATAGATGAGCTTTCCGATTTGTTTTCCGAACTCAAACGCTATGGGATTTCCCCTGAGGATTTTGAGGGACTGCATATAGAAAATGCACACACCTCAAAAAAACTTTCTTCAATAAATGAAATTTACAAAAGTTATTCGGAAAGTATTTCAAACGGTTTTTCCGATAGTGACGACGAAATGGGTATATTTGCTGATATTGCCGAAAATTCGGATCTTTTCAGCAATACCTTCTTTTACATAGATGATTACAGCGATTTTATGCCTACGCATTTTAAAGTTATAGAGGCATTTTTAAAGCGTTCAAAGGGCGTTTTTATGACGCTTTGCATAGATAATGCGCTTTCTTATGACTTATTTAAACCTGTTATAAAAACAAAAAACAGACTTATTTCCATTTGCGAGAAAATCGGAGTGCCTTACAATACTTTGAGTCTTCCGGGCGACTGCGACTACATAAAGGCAAAGGACATTCGCCATCTTGTAAAAAACTGGGATGAGAAACCGTCATTTAGCGGAAAAAGCAAAAATATTTCAATTTTCAATTCACTTGATATGTATTCGGAAGCTGAGCATACGGCGGCAAAAATCATATCTCTTGTACGCGATACAGGGCTTAGATTTCGTGATATAGGAATTATTTGCGGAGATATCAAACAGTATTTGCATATTTTAACTTCTGTTTTTTCCGACTTCAATATTCCCTTTTTTACAGACGAAAAACTTTCTGTATCTATGCATCCTGTTGCAAAAACAGTACTTGCCCTGTTTGACATATTAAAGGAAAATTGGAGCTATCAGGCAGTCTTTGATTATTTGCGCACAGGATATATCTACATCAAAGACGGTGACACAATATCTGCCATTTCACAGGAGGATATCGACCTTTTGGAAAACTATGTGCTTACCTACGGCATAAAAGGAAAAAAGGCATGGTTCTCCGAATGGGTTTATGCAGGCGGAACTGCTTTTGATGAGGTAACCGAAAACCGTATGCAGGAGGAATTTGACCTTGACAGGCTAAATGAGCTGCGCATTATAATCATCTCGCCATTTTTACATTTTCTTGAAAATAAAGGGCGGACAGCACGAGCTATTGCAGAAGCAGTTTATGGATTTATGTGCGACATAAATTTGTATGACGGACTTATGGCAGAATGTGCCGCATTTGACGCATTAGGGAAACGGAATGAGGCTGAACAATTCAAGCAAGTCTGGAATTTTGTCATAGAAACTCTCGACCAGCTTGTGGCAGTTTCAAAAGAAGGAGCTATAAGCCGCGAAGAATTTGCCAACCGGTTTTTATGCGGTCTTGCAAAATGTGAAATTGCCATAATTCCATCAGGACTTGACCGTGTATCTTTGGGTACGGTTACGCGAAATTCACCATCTCGTGTTAAGGCACTGTTCATAATCGGCGCTCTTGACGGGCTTTTTCCAAAAGTATCTGATGGCGGAAATATCCTTTCGGATTTTGACAGGGCGCAAATATCCTCCGCATTAAAAAAGCATGATAAAGAACTTGCACCCGATAATAGGGGCAGAGTTATGCTTGAAAATTTCAAATTTTATCGCACCTTTACAACTGCAACTGAGAAGCTTTTCATCAGCTTCCCCTCCTCCGACCATGAGGGAAATGCAGTAAATCCTGCACATTTTGTATCGGAAATAGCGGAAATGTTTGACCTGAAAATTGAAGAAAATATTATCACCCCTCCCGATGCCTGCGAGCTTTTATCTTCTCCAAAGCGCGGATTTTACTATATGCTTAGAAAACTTTCGGAGTATTATAAGGAAAAACCCGAAAAGCTTTGGCATACCGTTTATGAGTGGTATGCAAAAAATCCCGAATACTGCGAAAAACTTGATATTTTAAAAGCGGCGGCATCATATAAAAAATTGCAGCCCGCTCTTTCAAGAAAAAAAGCGGAGCTTCTTTACGGAAAGAACAAAAAGTACAGCATAACAGCACTCGAAAAATACGAGAAATGCCCGTTTTCCTACTACTTGGAGCGCGGACTTCGACTTACCGAGCAAAAAGAGAATAAAATACAGGCTTCGCATATCGGAAGTCTTATTCATGTTGCGATATACGAATTTTGTCATGCGGTCGAGGATGGCGCCACGACACTTGCAGAAATTCACAGGCGCTGGACAGACCTTACCGACATTGAGGCAAAACAGCTCATTCACTCAGTAATGGAGAAGATATCGGAAAAAGTCTTAAAAAATGCAAAAAGTGATACAGAAAGGCTCAGTTATCTTCTTTTGCGCTGTGAAATAACCCTTGAAAATTCTGTGCGTGCGATACGGCAAAGCCTTTCGATGGGCGAATACGCCGCCATTTGTTATGAAAAGGAATTTGAAACGGTAATCGACTGGAAGGGCGATAAAATCACCCTCACAGGAAAAATTGACCGAATAGATATTATGGAGCAGCTTGCGGAAAACAGGCTGAATATCCGCATTGTTGACTACAAATCAGGAAAAAAGGATTTTTCGGTTAGCGCCATATGCGACAAAGTCGATATGCAGCTTGTTATGTATGCCATAGCCGCTGAGGATTTGGCAAAAAGCGGACTTTTAACAGAAAATGAAACTTTAAATCCCCAAATCAGCGCCGTTTTATACAGTAAGGCATCTGACGCAGACAATATAAACATCACCTTAAATCAAGAAGAAATTGCAAAAGGTGTTCCAAAAAAGACGCAGAAAATGGACGGGTTGTTCATTTTAGATGAAGAGGACGGTAAATTATCGGCAGAATCCCTTTATTCTATGGATGCCTCCCTTAACGAGTCCCAAAAAAGCGAATTTTTGAATATAAAAATAACCAAAGACGGAAATCTCTACAAGAATTCGCCTGTTGCCTCACGCCGTGAATTTGAAATAATGAAAAAATATATAAAAAAATCGGCGGTTTTTGCCGATAAGGAAATAAAATCAGGAAATATCAGCATTAAGCCTTACTGCCAAGGCAGTATGACGCCTTGCGATTACTGTCCTTTTGGCGAAATATGTATGTTTGACAAAAAGCACGACGGATACCGTATGGCAATAAATGCCGAAAATGCTTTCGAGTATATGGAAAAGGAGGTTGATTGATTTGAATTCAAAAAAGATAAAATGGTCACCCTCTCAAAAGGACGCAATTTTTACAAAATATCGAGAAGACGGAAAAAGCTGTAATCTTTTGGTAAGTGCGGCGGCAGGCTCCGGAAAAACGGCGGTTTTGGTACAGAGGATAATAGAAAAACTCATCCCCGAAGATTTGTCAAAAAGTATCGATGCAAATAAACTGCTCGTCGTCACCTTTACAAATGCCGCAGCACACGAAATGGCGGAGCGAATAAAAAAATCGCTCGACGAAAATCTTTTGTATGCAAAAAGAAGCGGTGATATTTTAAGGCAAAAGCTAATCAAAAAGCAGCAGCTTTTGATTTTGGACAGTGAAATAACTACTATTGACGCATTTTGTATGCGTCTTATCCGCAAGCATTTTAATGTACTTAATATAGCTCCCGATTTTTTGGTAGCAGATGAGGCTCAGGCAGAGCTTTTGGCAGACGATGCTATGGAGGAGCTTTTTTCGGAGCTTTATGAGGAAAACAGCCGGGAGTTTACAGACCTTTTGCTTATGTATGCGTCAAACCGCAGCGACACAGGACTCCAAAATCTCATAAAGCAGATTTATGACTTCATTATAAAAATACCCGATTCATTTTTATGGCTTTTTAAAAACACCGAAGCATTAAGACTTGAAAACGGAATTAAGAATACCCCGTGGTATAAAAAGATGCAGGATATGGGAAAATCGGAATTATCCTATGCCCTTTCTATGTCAGAAGAGGCTCTCGGTTTCATATTCTCAGGCGGCGATACAGAAACTATGGTTTTGCAAAATCCTCCCGAAAAGGGCAATCCCATATATGATGAATGGAAAGCATATTACAGTGTTTTTTATACATACTATGCAGAGCTTAAATCAATTTGCGCAAAAGACGGTGAAAATCAGGCAAAAGCTTTATCAGCATTTACTCTCCCTCAGCTTCGCAGAAATGATGCCCTTTCCGATGTGGACAAGGATTATTTAAAATCACTTGGAGAGCGCATAAAAGGGGCAGTTACCTCGGCAAAAGCACTTTTATGCATTGATGAGGAAAAATTTTTGCAGCTTTCCCGCGAAAAGCTCTATCCTACTGCTACTGCACTTTACAAAATTACCGAAAGATTTTCAGAAAAATTTTATGAGAAAAAAGCAGCTAAAAATATGTTTGAATTTTCAGATATAGAACAGCTTGCCTACACCCTGCTTTCACAAAACCCCGATATTTCAGGCGAAATAAAGGCACAGTATGAGGAAGTTTTAATGGACGAGTATCAGGATACAAGCCTTTTGCAGGAGGCAATATTTTCCTATGTTACAAACGGCAGCAATCTTTTCTGCGTCGGTGATATGAAACAGAGCATTTACCGTTTCCGTTCAAGTGACCCTACTATCTTTAAGGCGCGTCTTGACCGCTCCTCTTTTGATAAAAAAAGCACTGACCGAAAAATTATACTTTCACAGAATTTCCGAAGCCGAAAAGAGGTTTTGGATAGCATAAACGATATTTTTTCGGCGATTATGTCCGAAAATGCAGGCGAAATTGATTATGACGAAGGCCAGCGCCTTTATGTCGGAAATGACACATATCAGGACACAGGATTTGACCTTAAAAGCGAGTGTGTTATTATAGACTCCGACTCGCAGAGCGATGAGGAAAACGAGGATTTATCGGAAATCACTCTTGAAGCACGATTTATTGCAGAAGAAATTGCGCGCCTAAAAGGAAATCATTTCAAAATACAGGACAAATACGGACTGCGTGATATAAAAAACCGCGATATAGTCATATTGATGTCCTCATATAAAAAATCGGCGGATATATTTACCGCTGAATTAAATGCACGCGGAATTGATTGTTTTGCAGAGCTGGACGGATATTTTGAAAGGAACGAAATACGCCTTATGCTCGCACTTTTCAAGGTGATTTCAAATCCGTATGCAGATATACCCCTTATTAGCGTACTCCGCTCCCCTATCTGCGCATTTTCCGATGATGAACTTGCATCTATACGAAAATGTAAAAAAGGCAGATTTTTCTCCGCATTAAAGGAATTCATAGCCCTTAAAAACAGCGGTCTTTTAACAGACAGCGAGGATATAAAAACAGCGAAAAAGGCGGAAAATTTCTGCAAAAAGCTAAATCGCTGGCGTGACTATGCGCGCTATATGCCGTCTGACAGGTTAGTTTGGACACTTTATGAGGAAACAGACTTCTATGCCTTTTGCGGCGCATTATACGAAGGCGGCGAGGCGCAGGCAAATCTGCGGCTTTTATTTGAACGTGCCAAACAGTACGAATCCTACGGTTTTCGCGGACTTTTCGGCTTTATAAAATATATTGAACGGGTAGAAAAGCGCAAAAAAGACATGACCTCAGCAAGGTTAATCGGTGAAAACCATGATGTTGTGCGTATTATGACCATTCACAAAAGCAAAGGTCTTGAATTTCCCGTTGTTTTCATAGCAGGCGGAGGAAGAGACTTTATAAGAAAGCTCGATAGCACAAAATTCATAATGCACAAGGATTACGGAATAACTCTCGATTACATAAATTTTGAGGAAAACTATACTGTAATCTCGCCGCTCAGGGAGTTTTACAGCAAAATCTCTAAGGCTGAACAGACCTCCGAGGATATACGAAAGCTCTATGTTGCAATGACGCGTGCAAAGGAAAAGCTTTATTTTGTGGCAAGTGCAAAAAATCCAAAAATCGCAAAATTGGAAGGCGGAAAGTTCAGCTTTGACTATGTGCTTTCTTCCAAAAACTTCTGCGAACTGGTTTTCCCCGTTGCAAAGTTTTCCGAAAACTGGACCATAAAAAATATATCGGCTGATAGCTTGAAGCTTGTTTCGGAAAGTGAAGGAAAGGACAGTGAAAATTACAGTAAAGAAATTCCAAATGCAGCAAAATTGCTCGAATTTACCTATCCGTATGCCGATTCCGCACTACTTCCTTCAAAGGTTTCGGTGTCCGATTTGAAAATAAATGAAGCTACACAAATCATAACAAAACCGGGCTTTTTAAATGAAGGAAAAGTAAGCGGAGCAGGTTACGGAACAGTTATACATACCGTTTTAGAGCGCCTTGTTCCTAAGAAAAATATGGATTTTGAATATGTTAAATCCTGCATATCCGAACTTGTTTTACAGGAAAAGCTTTCAAAAGAAGAAGCGGAATTGGTAAATCCCAATAAAATCCTTGCTTTTTACCGCTCGGACATAGGCAGAAGAATTTTAGAAAGCGAAAAAGTATTCCGTGAACAGCCATTTGAAGTTTTAGTGCCACTAAATCTTATCTACCCTGATGCAAAAAATGCTGAAAATGAACAGATTATTCTCCAAGGCATTATAGACTGCTGGTTTATCGAGGGCGATGAAATAGTTCTTGTGGATTATAAGACCGACTCCTTTTCGGATATTTCTGAAATTCACGAAAAATATGACCGCCAGCTTGAACTTTATGCATACGCACTCCATAAAATGACAGAAAAAAACATAAAATCTAAAAATATCTATTTATTTTCTGCCAATAGTGTGGTACAATGTCAGTAATATTTTGAAAGGTTGTGAGAAAAATGAGTATTGATGCTGAAAACACTTCTCCTAATAATACAGAAAATAGCGTGGCTGTGCAAGAATCACATCACAGCGAACATCACCATCACCACCATCATCATTCGGACGACGGCGAGCATCATCACCACCAT
>DMLG01000153.1 GCA_003453455.1 Clostridiales bacterium | reverse complement strand
ACGGCATTCGCATTTTTGATTTCACCCACATTGCGCGGATTTTCAAAATGATCCATTACCTTTTCCGAATACATTTAATTTTCCTCCTTTTCGCTGTTTAAAACCTCTTCATAAAGAGGTGACATAAGCCTTAATCTTTTGACAATCGCAGGCAACACTTCAAGCACATAGTCAACCTCTTCAACCGTTGTATCAGGACTTACGCTAAGGCGCACCGAGCCGTGCGCAATTTCGTGCGGAAGCCCGATTGCCAAAAGCACATGTGAGGGGTCGAGTGAGCCCGATGCGCAGGCGCTTCCGCTTGATGCGGCAATACCTTTCATATCAAGCAGCATAAGTATTGACTCGCCCTCTATATACTTAAATGAAAAATTGACATTATTGCAGAGTCTGTTATCGTCCCAAGGTCCGTTTAATCTGCAATATGGAATAGATTCCTCTATGCCTTTAATGAGCCTGTCGCGCATAGTGCGCATTTTTTCCATCTTTTCATCAAGGTTTGTATTTGCAAGCTCCAATGCTTTTGCAAGCCCTGCCATACCTGCCGTATTCTCCGTTGCCGCACGCTTTCCGCGTTCCTGACCGCCTCCGTGAATAAGATTTTCAATTCTCACGCCGTTTCTGATGTATAAAACACCCACTCCCTTCGGACCGTGGAACTTATGCGCAGAAAGCGAAAGCATATCCACTCCCAAATCCTCAACATTTATCGGCATATGCCCTATTGCCTGCACAGCGTCGGTATGAAATACTACCTTATGTGCTTTGCAAATTTTTGAGATTTCCCGTATAGGCTGGATAGTGCCTATTTCGTTGTTCGCTGTCATTATAGAAACAAGTATGGTTTTATCGGTCATCGCCTTCTCAACATCTTCGGGATTTACCCTGCCGTTTTCATCGACGGGAAGATATGTCACCGAAAAGCCGTTTTTCTCCAAAAATTCGCAAGCGCCGAGGATTGCGTGATGTTCAATTGAAGATGTTATTATATGATTTCCCTTGTTCTTGTTCGCAAAGGCTATACCTTTAATCGCCCAGTTATCCGCCTCGCAGCCTGAGGCTGTAAAGTATATTTCATTGGTTTTTGCACCAAGCTGTTTTGCAACCCGCGCGCGGATTTCCATAACGGCGTTGTCCGCTTCTCTTCCAACCTCATAAAATTTAGATGACGCATTTCCGTAAATATCAGTATAGTACGGAAGCATTGCCTCCAAAACTTCTTTATTCATTGCAGTAGTTGCATTATTATCCATATAGACTTTCATATTATCATCACCGCCTTAAAAACATTTGAACAACCATTCATATGTATATTATAATTCATTATACAAAATTTGTCAATCGGTTTTACTCAATTATTATAGGTCAAAATAAATAAAATTACTCTGTACAAAAGCATTTTTTTGAGTTATAATATCACTATAAAATTTTGTGAGGTCTGAAAAAATGAAGATTGCCGCCGTAATATGCGAATATAATCCATTTCATAACGGACATAAATATCAGCTTGATTTAGCAAGGCGTGATTTTGATGCCGTTTTGTGTGTTATGAGCGGAAGCTTTGTGGAGCGTGGTGAGGTTGCGGTTTTTGATAAATGGAAGCGTGCATATGCGGCTATTATAAACGGTGCTGACCTTGTTTTCGAGCTTGGCACAAGGTATAGCCTTTCCTCCGCAAACGGCTTTGCATCAGGAGCTGTCAAAACGATTATAAGAACAGGAGTAGCTGACGCTATTATTTTTGGAAGCGAAGTAAATGATATAAAAAAGCTTTCAGAGGCTGCGGATACTATGCTTTTTGAAAGTCCTGAAATTTCACAAAAAATAAAATCCGCACTCTCAGACGGATTGAGCTATCCTATGGCTCAAAAAGAGGCATTTGACGGCATTATTGATGAGGATTTACTAACAAAACCAAACAACCTTTTAGCGCTTGAATACATTATGGCGCTTAAAAGAAATAATAGCAGTATAGTACCTATTACCCATCCCCGCACGGCAGATTTCTTTTCAGATATTGAAAAAGACGGCTTTGCATCAGCCTCATATATACGCACAAAAATGAGAAAAGGTGAGGATTTTTCGCATCTTACGCCGTATGACTTTTCAAATTGTGCGGTTTACGATACGAACAAGCTTACCGATATATTTAAGTTTATGATGATTACAAAGGGTGAGGCATTTTTTGCGGATATTCCCGACGCAGAAAACGGGATTTATAACCGTTTCTTGAAAAATCTTGATAAATCAAGCTTTGACGAAATAATTGATGCCTGCATAACCAAACGCTATACAAGGGCAAGACTTAAAAGAACAGTTCTTCGCGCACTTTTAGGAATTCACGGTGGATACCGTGATCCTCAGTATTTGCGTGTTCTTGCGGCAAATGAAAAGGGACGGGAAATTCTTTCACTTATGAAAAAAAGGGCAAGCCTCCCGATAGTGACAAAAGTTGCGGATTTTCCAAAAGATGTTATGGCAGAGGATATTCGTGCAACAGATATTGCCGCACTTTGCGCAAATGTGCCGCAAAAAACGGGCAGAGATTTTTTAACCTCGCCCGTTATGATATAAAAATTTATATTCCCAACGCTTTTAAAATCAATCCTGTGATAATTCCTATTACCAAAATAGTTAAAAGTATTGTAAAATTCTGCTTTTGGTTTTTATTTTGCTTGAAAAGTACCATAAGTCCCACGCCTGCACCTGTGCAAAGTCCACCGGCTAAGGAGGCAAATCCTATTTTTCCTGCTATGTAAAGCTCTGTAAGCACAACAGATGCCGCACAGTTCGGGATTATTCCAAAAAGGCACGAAAGTACAAGCTGTAAAATAGAATGGTATGTTATAAACTGCATAAGAGGCGACACAAATTCGGTCACTATGCCTAAAATTATATTTACTAAGAATATGAAAACAAAAATTTTCACCGAGTGAATAACCGCAGATTTTAAAATGCCGTCCTCACAGCTTTCACAGTTTCCGTGAAAGTGATGTTCTCCATCATTTTTTTCGTCTATTTCAACAGTAGTTTTTACTATAAAATCAATTAAAAATCCAAATATTACCGCTGCTATGAATTTTATGCCGATAAGTGCAAGCATTCTGTTAAGTTTATCGGGATGCGCTATCAAAATCGGTATTGCTTCATCGCTTGTTGCAATAAAAATTGCAATAAGAGTTCCGAGAGTTATTGCCTTTTTAGAAAACAGTTCAGATGCAATTACCGAAAATCCGCATTGTGGCACCGTTCCGAAAACAGCGCCCAAAAAAGGTCCTGTCTTTTTTGATTTACGAAACATATTATGCACAAAATTATTATTTTTGTGTTCCAAGTATTCGACTATCAAATATATCAAGAACAAAAGCGGTAAAAGCTTTGCCGCATCAAAAAATGAATCTAAAAATATTTCTTTAAAAAAGCTCATATTATCCCCTTACCCTTCATTTCCTGCATAGCCATTATTATACCAAGCTTTGCAGATTCATAAGTTACTCCGCCCTGCATATATACGCTAAAAGGTGCGCGCATAGGTCCGTCTGCGCTAAGCTCAATTGACGAGCCTTGGTTAAATGCTCCTGCCGCCATTATTACATCATCGCTGTACCCGGGCATATAGCTCGGAACGGGTGATGCGTACGCATCAACAGGCGAGCCTTTTTGTATTCCTCTGCAAAATGCACACAGTGCATCAGGCGTTTCAAGCTTTATCATCTGAACTATATCGTGCCTTACTTCCTTTGCAGATGGCTCTGCAATATATCCAAGTTTTTCAAAGACGCAAGCCGCAAGCGTTGCGGTTTTAAGCGCTTGTGAAACAACATGCGGCGCAAAGAAAAAGCCTTGATAAAGCGACTTTGTAAGCCCAAGCGTCGCTCCGTTTTCTCTTCCAATTCCAACGCTTGAAAGACGGTTTGCGCAAAGTTTTATTAAATCCGTTCTTCCCGCAATATATCCTCCCGTCGGTGCAATAGACGCGCCTGCATTTTTGATGAGAGAACCTCCGATTAAATCTGCTCCGTATGCCGTAGGTTCCTTATCATCTACAAATTCGCCGTAGCAGTTATCAACCAAAACAAGCGTTTCTGGTGATATTTTCTTTACAAATTCTGTCATTTCCCCGATTTCACGGCTTGAAAATGTCCTGCGGTCAGCATACCCTTTTGAGCGCTGTATCCAGACAGCTTTTATCTTGTTTTCGGTCAATTCCCTTTTTATACTTTCATAATCTGGATTTCCGCTCTCCAAAAGTGGTATTTCCTTATAATTTATGCCAAAATCCAGAAGCGAACCACCGCCTTTATCGCCTACAATTCCAATAACCTCTTCTAATGTGTCATAAGGTTTTCCTGTAATCGCCAAAAAGGTGTCGCCGGGGCGCAATACAGCAAAAAGCATAGTAGAAAGGGTATGCGTACCCGAAATGAAATTGTGCCTTACAAGCGCATCCTCCGCCTCAAACACCTGTGCATAAACCTTATCTAAGGTATCTCTTCCGAAATCGTCCGTTCCGTACCCAAACGACGGAATAAAGCATTCGCTCGACACCCTGTTATCTGCAAATGCCTTCATAACTTTCAGCGTGCCAAGCTCTGCCATTTGCTCAATATGCAAAAACTGCGCTTTTACTTCCTCTTCGGCTTCATCTATAAAATTAAGTACATCACGGCTTACGCCAAACTTTTCAGCTAAAAATTCAATTTTATCCATAGGTTTTCTCCTTTGATACAAGTAGTAATTATATACCATTTCAGCCCATTTTTCAAGATATTTGCAAAAAGAATTGTAAACTTTGAATTTTTATGATAAAATCAGGAAAAAGAGGGGTTGAAATGGGAATTTTAAGTAATTGCACACTATGTCCGAGGCGTTGCGGCACAGACCGCGAAAGCGGCAAGGTCGGATTTTGCGGTGCAAATGACAAAATAAAAATTGCAAGATGCGCTCTGCATTTTTGGGAAGA
>DMLG01000079.1 GCA_003453455.1 Clostridiales bacterium | reverse complement strand
ACAGAGATGGTAAAGGGTAAAACGGTTGATGAGGCGCTGCAGCTTACAAATAAGGCTGTTATGGAGGCTCTTGACGGACTTCCGCCTCAGAAGATACACTGCTCTGTGCTTGCAGAAGAGGCAATAAAATCAGCAATAGACAATTACAGGGGAAGTAGCGGCAAAAGCGTTCACGAAGGCTGTAAATCCGATTGCAACGCTTGCCCTCACGCAGGCAAATAGTAAAGAATAAGCTGCCCAAAAGGTTATTTTGTAAATAAACCTTATAAGGCGGCTATTTTTTTTACAAATATATTGCAAAAAGGAAAGTTTTAGAGTATAATAAAATCGGTGTAGAAAGATTAGCCAGATTATTACAATTTTGGAGGAGTGTCTTATGATATTTGATAAGGTGAAGACTATTATAAACGAACAGCTTGGTGTAAATGAAGACGAAATAACTATGGAGTCAAATTTTCTTGAAGATTTCGGAGCAGATTCACTGGAACTTATTGACCTTATAATGGCTCTTGAATCAGAATTTGAAATAGAAGTTCCCGAAGAGGATATTGAGGAAATAGAGACCGTTTCAGATGTGGTTTCATATTTAAAGGACCACACGGATTTGGAGGACTGATGATTGATACGGAAGTTTTTGAGGCAAAAATAGGATATTGCTTTAAAAACCGCAGATATCTTGAAACTGCACTCACGCACAGCTCATATGCTAACGAGCATAAATTAAAAAGCAATGAACGCCTTGAATTTTTAGGCGACTCTGTTTTGAGCCTTATTGTCAGTGAGAGCTTGTTTTTAAGATTTTTTGAAGATAACGAAGGTGACCTGAGCAAAATAAGAGCCTCTTTGGTATGCGAAAAGGGGCTTTTTGAGCTTGCAAAAAAAATTGATTTGCAAAAATATATAAAGCTTGGAAAGGGCGAGGAGAGTACAGGCGGAAGAAACAGGGCATCCGTCGTTTCAGACGCTTTTGAAGCGCTTTTGGCTGCAATATTTTTAGATTCCAATTTTGAAAGTGCAAAATCGTGGCTTTTGTCATTAATGGACGATGAATTAAAAAACGCAGGAAATAAGCCGTCAAACGATTACAAGACGATAATTCAGGAGATAACGCAAAAGGGCGGAAGGGGAAAGGTCAGCTATTCGCTTATTAGCGAAAGCGGTCCTGACCATAATAAGAAATTTGTATGTGCGGTTTTAGTTGACGGTGAGGTTATTGCAGAAGGTGCAGGCAGAAGTAAAAAAGAGGCAGAGCAGATTGCGGCCAAAAACGCAATAAAATTGTTATGAAATATTATAATATACCCATATTTGTGCCCCATGAGGGCTGTCCGTTTGACTGTGCATTTTGTAATCAAAGACGCATAACAGGTGCGGATACAAACGTTACTGCGGACAAGGTGAGGAGCATAATAACAGAATACTTAGGAACAATCCCAAAAGGCGAGCGCGTTATAGAAGCCGCTTTTTTCGGGGGCAGCTTTACAGGCATTTCGGCAGAAAAGCAAGAGGATTTGCTAAAAGCGGCATACGAATTTGTGAAAAAGGGCACTCTTGACGGAATACGCCTTTCCACACGCCCTGATTATATTTCAACGGAAATATTAAACCGTCTGAAAAAATACGGCGTAACAACAATAGAGCTTGGTGTGCAGTCAATGGATAATGAGGTTTTGCTTGCATCAGGAAGGGGTCATACGAAAGATGCAGTGATTTCTGCGGTTTCGCAAATTAAAAATTATCCATTTAAACTCGGACTTCAAATGATGCTTGGACTACCCTCTGACAGCAAGGAAAAATCCATACAAACAGCACTTGAAATTATTGCACTAAAACCTGATTTTGTGCGTATTTACCCGACCCTTGTTTTGAAGGATACATATCTTGAAAAGATGTATAAAAGCGGTGAATACATTCCGTGGAGTGTTGAAGAAACAGTAGAAGTGTTAAAAAACATCATACCTATGTTCCGGAAAGAAAATATTGAAATTATTCGTATAGCGCTTGCTGTAACCGAGGAAATTTCACCGGGCGGAGCGCTTGTTGCGGGACCGTTTCACCCTGCAATAGGTGAGCTGGCAGAGGGAGAAATATATTTTGATAAGATTTGTAAAATCATAGAAAATGATAAATCTGCGGAAGTTTTTGCGGTGAATGAAAGAGAAATTTCAAAAGCTTTGGGAAACGGGAAAAGAAACATAGAGCGAATTCGCGAAAAATACAAAAAAGAGATAAAAATAAAGCCGTCAAAAAGCCTTGAAAAAGGTGAAATTGAGGCTTGGAAGGAATGAAAACACTTGTATTTAAAAAGGATTGAAATGCAGGGATTTAAGTCCTTTGCAGACAAAACCGTTTTGAATTTTGAGGGCGGAGTTACAGGAATTGTAGGTCCTAACGGCAGCGGAAAAAGTAATATTTCCGATGCGATAAGATGGGTTATGGGCGAAATGAGTGCTAAAACACTTCGCGGTGCTAATATGCAGGATGTTATTTTTAACGGAACGCAAACGAGGAAACCGCTTAATTTTGCGGAGGTAAGCCTTGTTCTTGATAATTCTGAGGGAATATTTCCGATAGAGTATAACGAAATAATGGTAACCAGGCGCGTTTTTCGGTCGGGTGAGACCTCATACAAAATAAACGGCGCAGCTTGCAGACTGAAAGACATACAGGAACTGTTTATGGACACAGGTCTTGGAAGAGACGGATATTCTATGATTGGACAGGGAAATGTTGCACAGATTTTGTCCACAAAATCAGAGGATAGGCGTAACTTTTTTGAGGGCGCGGCAGGTGTTTCAAAATATAAGCACAGAAAGGAAGAAGCAGAGCGAAAACTCTCCTCTGTAACCGAAAATCTTGTGCGTATAAACGATATTACAGCAGAGCTCGAAGGAAGAATTAAACCCTTGGAGCGCCAGTCCAAAAAGGCGCGCGAATATCTCGTGCTTTATGAGGAATATAGGGGGCTTGATGTAAGCCTTATTTTACTATCCGCTAAAAAAGGCAAGCTCCAACTTTCGGAAGTTTTAAAGAGGAAAGAAGAGTTAGAGACGGAAATAAGCGATGTAAAATCAGGTGCGGACGATTTTGAGCTGAAAATGGCTGATTTATATGCTGAAAATGAAAAAAAGGACGGAGAGCAGGCGCAGACAAATAATGCACTTTTAGAGAATGAAGGCAGCATTTCAAAAATTGAAAATGAAATAAGCATTGCAAAGAATAACATTGAAAACAGCGAAACTTTAAAAGCAAGAATAGACGGTGAAATTTCAGAAATTTTTAAGAAAAACGAACAGCTTTCGGAAAAAATATCAATAGCTGAGCAGAACATAAAGCAAAAAGAAGAAGAAAGCCACAACTTGGTATCCCAATTTGCAAAGATGCAGGAGGATAGCAGTAAAGGGATAGGCGAAATTGACAGCTGTGCTGCCGAGATTGATGCATTAAAGGCGCAGGTTATGGAAAGGTCAAATGCAGTATCCTCAGAGAAAACACAGATTGAAGGACTTGAAAAGCTTCGGAGCGCATACCTTGAAAGAAGAAATGCTATAAACGCTGAGCAGGAAGCAAGGGAGCTTGGCAGTAAGAATACAAAAAAAGAAATAGAGGAAAATGAGAAAAAGTTAAAAGCTGCTGAGGAAAAGGTTTCAGCAATGAAAAACCGCATAACCGGATGCGAAGAAAAGCTTGAAGTGCTAAATAAAGAGGAAAAGGCGCTTTCGGCAGATTTTGCGGAAAAACAGCTTGATTTCAAGGCTAAAACCTCAAAAAAGCGTATGCTTGAAGCTATGGAAAACGATTATGAGGGATATGCAAGGAGCGTAAAGGCGGTAATAAAGGCGAATGAACTTAAATCGCGCAGAATTTACGGCACCCTTTCAGGGCTTATTTCGGTTGATAAGGAATACATCACTGCAATAGAAACAGCTCTTGGAGGAGCGCTTCAAAATATTGTTGTGGAAAGTGAAGAGGACGCCAAATTTGCAATAGCGTACCTTCGCAATAATAAACTTGGCAGAGCTACATTTCTGCCCATTTCGTCGGTTTCGGCAAAAAGGCTTGAAAACGAGGCGGATATAAAATCAAATAAGGGTGTTATTGCCCTTGCAAGCGAGCTTTGCAAGACCGATAAAAAATACTCCAAAATAGTGGAAAGTCTTCTTGCAAGGACGGTTGTAACCGATAATATTGATAATGCAATAGCGCTTTCAAAAAAATACGGATACCGTTTCAGGACTGTAACTTTGCTTGGCGATATTTTAAACAGCGGCGGTGCAATAAGCGGCGGAAGCGTTAATAAGACGAGCGGATTTTTGTCGCGTGCAAGTGAAATAAAGACGCTCACAGAGGATATTTCAAGACTGAGCCTTGAAATTCAAAAAATCGAAAAGGAATTGGAAACAAAAAGGGCAGATATAGATAATGTCTCTATGCAGCTTGACAGTTTCCGCCCTCTTGCAAGAGAATATGAAAATGATATACTTGTTCTGAAAAATTCAAACGAACACCTTTTGGCAACCTTAAAGCTTGGTGAGGATAAAACAGGGATTGAAGAGGAGCTTGGTGCGATTGAAGCGGAGCTTTCCAAATCCCAGGAGGAAATCGCATCGCTCATTGCCAGTGTGAGAACAGGCGAAAATGATATTTCGCGCTTGAACGATGAAATAGAAAAGCTTTCGGAAAAGTATGATAAGATGCAGGCGGACAAGGAAGAAAAAGCACAGGAGATTATGAACGAAACTGTTCGTCTTCGTGCGATAGAGCAGGAAATTTCCACGGAAAGACAAAATATAGAGAGCATTAAAAATACGATAGCTGAAAATAATGAGGAAATTTCCAAAAAAACGGCGGATAAAGCAGAAATTGATAACAAAAATGCCGAGCTTTTGACCGAAATTCAGGAAAAACACGCAAAAATTGATGAAACCTTGAAGATTTCGGAAAAGATAAAGGTGCGCCTTGCGGAAATTGAGCAGGAAAAAGCGGTGATTTTGGAAAAACTCAAAAATATGCAAACACAAAACAAGGAAATTACCGATAAATTGATACTGTTAGGGCAGGAACTTTCGCGAATTGAAAGCAAAGAGGAACGCCTGACTATCCAGCAGGACAGCGCAATATCGCGTCTTTGGGACGATTATGAGCTGACTTTGGAAACGGCAGAGGAAGTAAAGACGGAATTTGAAGACGAAAGAGCGGCCTCCTCGCGTGCTGCGGAATTAAAAGCAAAGATTAAGTCGCTTGGAAGCATCAATGTAGACGCTATCGAAGAATATAAAGAGGTAAAAGAACGATTTGAATTTTTATCAACACAAAAATCTGATTTGGAAAATGCAAAAAGTAATCTTGTAAAGGTAATTGATTCTATGCAGGAGCTTATGGAGGAGCATTTTGCAAAGAGGTTTGAAGAGATAAACAGAAGCTTTGAGAAGGTCTTTTCAGAACTTTTCGGCGGAGGTCACGGAAAACTCTATTTATCCCGTCCTGAGGATGTTTTGGAAAGCGGTATAGAAATTGAGGCACAGCTTCCCGGAAAAAGTCTCCAAAATATAAATCTTTATTCGGGCGGCGAAAAGTCATTTATAGCGATTGCCTTGCTTTTCGCAATACTAAGGGTAAAACCGACGCCATTTTGTATATTAGACGAGATTGATGCGGCACTCGATGATGTAAATGTATGGCGATTTGCAACATACTTAAAAAACTATATTGACGACACACAGTTCATTGTAATTACCCACAGAAGAGGAACTATGGAGGCTGCAAATACCCTCTACGGCGTTACTATGCAGGAAAAGGGTGTAACAAAAATGCTTGCCCTTGCCATTGATGAAGTTGATGAAAGTCTTATAAAATAGATAAGGAGTAAAAATGTCATTTTTTGAGAAGTTAAAAAACGGACTTGGGAAAACCCGCGAGTCCCTTGCCGAAAAGGTAAATGGCGTATTTTCGGCATTTGTAAAGCTTGATGAGGATTTTTTTGAGGAGCTTTTGGAGGTTTTGATTATGGCGGATTTGGGTACTCAAACCGCGGAGTATGTGACCGAAACCTTAAAGTCACATGTAAAATCAAAGCACTTACAGGGCACCGAGGAAATAAAGGAAGAATTAAAGGCAATAATTGCGGAAATTCTCACTTCCCGGGATACTCATATGCACCTTGATACCAAGCCTTCTGTAATATTGGTAATAGGTGTAAACGGTGTAGGAAAAACCACAAGTATAGGCAAAATGGCGGCTCTTTATAAAAAGAGAGGCAAAAATGTCTTGCTTGCGGCAGCGGATACTTTCCGCGCAGCAGCGATAGACCAGCTTGACGAATGGGCGCAAAGAGCCGGCTGTGACATAATAAAAAATAAGGAAAACTCTGACCCGGCGGCTGTTGTATTTGATGCATGCCGTGCGGCAAAGGCAAGAAATACCGATATTTTGATATGCGACACAGCGGGCAGACTGCATAATAAATCAAATCTTATGGCAGAGCTTGCCAAAATTGCAAGAGTAATAGAAAGAGAACTTCCGGGAGCAGATAAAGAAGTGCTTATTGTGCTTGACGCATCAACAGGTCAGAATGCGGTATCTCAGGCAAAGCTATTTTCGGAAGCAGCGGAGATTTCCGGTATAGTTCTTACCAAAATAGACGGAACTGCAAAGGGCGGAATAGTTGTTTCTATTGCAAAGGAACAGAATATTCCCGTAAAATTCATCGGCGTCGGTGAGGGGATTTCTGACTTACACGAATTTGACGCTGAAACTTTTGCAAAAGCGCTATTTTCTGACATTTAGCGCATTGACATACGCTGTAAAATGTGATAAAATGCAGTTTAATGTACGATTTGGAGGAAAACTATGGTTAAAATTGCAATTATGGGATACGGCACAGTCGGAAGCGGCGTGTATGATATCATAAAGGCGAATAATTTTGCGTACGAGGCAATGAATCCCATCGAAATAAAGTATATCCTTGACATAAGAGATTTCCCCGAACATAGGGAAAAGGAGATTTTCACAAAGGACTTTAATGATATTTTAAATGATGATGAGATATATTGCGTTGTTGAGGCGATGGGCGGATTAAAGCCCGCATATGAGTTCACAAAATCGCTTCTTTTGGCAGGGAAAAATGTTGTTACTTCAAACAAGGAACTTGTTGCAACGCACGGACCTGAGCTTTTAAAAATTGCAAGAGAGAAAAATGTCAACTACCTCTTTGAGGCAAGCGTAGGCGGAGGTATTCCGATAATAAAACCTCTTTGTTCAAGCCTTAAAGCAAATAAAATAAAGAAAATTGCCGGTATTTTGAATGGTACGACTAACTTTATTTTGACTGAGATGGTAGAGGAAGGAAAAAGCTTTGCAGAAGCTTTAAAAATGGCGCAGGATAACGGATATGCGGAGCGTAATCCTGCTGCTGACATAGAAGGTCATGATGCGTGCCGTAAAATTGCGATTTTGGCCTCACTTGCATGGGGCGAGTATATAGATTATAAGGACATCCCAACAGAGGGAATTACCAATGTAACGCTTGAAGATGTTGAAGCTGCATCAAGGCTTGGATACAGTATAAAGCTCATAGGCTATGCAGATAAAAGGGACGGACTTTTTATCTGGGTTTCGCCGATGCTTGTCAGAAAAAGCTGCCCGTTATCTTCTGCAAACGGTGTGTTTAATGCGATTTTAGTAGATGGAAATTACCTTGGAACATCAATGTTTTACGGTCAGGGTGCAGGTAAATTCGCAACGGCAAGCGCTATGGTTGCTGATGTAATTGAAAGTGTCCGCCACATAAATGCAAAAAAAGCATATATTGAGTGGAATGTACCCGAAAAATCAAGTGTTATTCCTGTTTCGGAAAGTGAAAACAGATACTTTGTACGCACGAAAGCTGAGCAGGAGAAGATTGAAAAGATTTTCGGAAAAATAGCCGTTTCGGATATAAACGGGGAAAGAGTTTTTGTAACCGATGTCATTAAGGAAAAGGATTTTGAGGCGAAGGCAAAATCTCTCGGAGTTATAAGTAAAATAAGAGTTTTAGATGCCTGATTGAAAAAGCGGCATATAATATAGGTATCAGGTAAAAAGGGATTTAGGGGGTCATATAATGAAACTGATAGTGCAAAAATACGGAGGCAGCTCTGTACGCGATAAAGAGCGGGTTATGAATGTTGCGCGCCGTATTGTGGAGGCTTATGATGCAGGAAACAATGTTGTTGTTGCAGTTTCTGCACAGGGCGATACAACAGATGAGCTTATAGAAAAGGCAAAAGAAATAAACGAACACGCATCAAAGCGTGAAATGGATATGCTGCTTTCAACAGGCGAGCAAATTTCAATATCACTTCTTGCAATGGCAATAGAAAAAATCGGCAGACCGGTTGTTTCATTAACGGGCTGGCAGGCAGGATTTAAAACAGATACTAACTTTGGGAATGCAAGAATATCCAGAATTGACACCGAAAGGCTTAAAAATGAGCTTGACAAACGGAAGATTGTAATTGTTGCAGGTTTTCAGGGACTTAATAAGAATGATGATATAACAACGCTTGGAAGAGGCGGAAGTGATACTTCGGCAGTCGCTCTTGCAGCGGCGCTTGGTGCAGATATTTGCGAAATCTATACCGATGTTGACGGTGTTTATACAGCGGATCCGAGAATAGTAAAAAATGCACAGAAGTTAAAGGATATTTCATATGATGAGATGCTTGAACTTGCATCTTTGGGAGCTAATGTGCTTCATAACCGTTCTGTTGAAATGGCAAAAAAGTATAATGTAAATCTTGCGGTAAGGTCAAGTCTTAATAATAATGAGGGGACTTTTGTAAAGGGGGAAAATAAAGTGGAAAAAATGTTAGTAAGAGGAGTTACAAGGGATAACGATGTGGCAAGAATTTCTCTTTGCGGAGTGGAGGACACACCCGGCAAAGCATTCACCGTATTTTCTCTTATTTCAAAGAAAAATATAGGCGTTGACCTGATATTGCAATCAATAGGCAGGGGCGGCAAAAAGGATATCAGCTTTACTGTAAAGGAAGAAGATTTGGATCCTGTTTTAAAGCTTATGGAGGATAATAAAGATATTATCTGTGCAGAAGATATCAAATTTTCAAAAGATATATCAAAGGTGTCCATAGTAGGAGCTGGAATGGTGACAAATCCCGGTGTTGCAACAAAGATGTTTGAAGCACTCTACAATGCGCATATAAATATAGCGATGATTTCAACATCAGAAATCAAAATCTCGGTTTTGGTTGATAAGAAGGATGCAGAACGCGCAGTTAATGCAATACACGACGCATTTTTGCTTGAAAACTGATATCCGGGCGGACAAAAGTCCGCCCGATATATTTTTTAAAATAGAGGAAGCTTATGGAAGATAGAATTATCGGAAGAAATCCTGTTTTTGAGGCGATAAAATCAGGACGCGAAATTGATAAGATTATAGTCAAAAAAGGAGAGTATGAAGGCTCATTGGTAGCAATCATAAAAAAGGCTAAAAGTCTTAGAATTCCCGTTATAGAGGCGGAAAAGGCGAAGCTCGACGCCCTTTGCGGTGGAGCAAATCACCAGGGTGTAATTGCGCTTGTTGCAGCTCATACCTATAAAGATGTCAAAGATATGATAAAATCTGCAAAGGAGAAAAGCAGCACGCCCTTCATAATTATCCTTGATAAAATTACCGACCCTCACAATTTAGGCTCAATTATAAGAACAGCAAACTGTGTCGGTGCAGATGGTGTGATAATACCAAAGCGCGGTAGTGTGGGTCTTTCAGAAATTGTGGCAAAAACCTCGGCAGGCGCATTGGAATATACGCCTGTTGCGAAGGTTACTAATATTTCCGAAACAATAGAAATGCTGAAAAAAGAAGGCTTTTGGATAGCAGGCGCCGAGGCAGACGGCGAACTTATGTATAAAACGGATTTGACCGGCGCTATTGCCCTCGTAATAGGAAGTGAGGGAGAGGGTATATCGCGCTTAGTGAAGGAAAAATGTGACTTTTTATGCAAAATACCAATGTATGGCGCAATAAACTCATTAAATGCATCGGTTGCGGCAGGCGTGATGATGTACGAAATTTTACGCCAGAGAGAAAACGGAGGAAAATAATGCGAGCAGTAATAACGGTAGTTGGAAAAGATAAGGTGGGAATAATTGCAAAAGTCAGCGCACTTTTGAGTGAAAACGGTATAAATATTTTAGATATTTCCCAAACGATAATGCAAGATGTTTTTACGATGATTATGCTTGTTGATATGCAGGGGAAAAAGGTTTCGGACATAGCGGACGGGATAGAAAAGATAGAAAAGGATATGGGACTTTCAATCCATATCCAGAACGAAGATATTTTCAATCTTATGCATAGAGTGTAAGGAGCGGCAAGATATGATAAATCCTTTTGAAATCCTTGAAACCATAAATATGATTGACAAGGAAAATCTTGATATAAGAACAATAACGATGGGAATTTCCTTAAAAGACTGTGCAAATTCTGATATTGATACCGTCTGTGACAACATATACGGTAAGATAACCGAAAAAGCGAAAAATCTTGTATCGGTTGGTTGTGATATTGAAAAGCAGTATGGTATTCCTATAATAAATAAGCGTGTTTCGGTTACACCGATTGCGAATATAATAGATGCACTTTCCGAAAAAACAACTGAAAACTGCATAAAAATTGCAAAAACTCTTGATAGAGCTGCAAAGGCTGTTGGAGTTGACTTTATAGGCGGATATTCTGCGCTTGTTCATAAGGCGATGACGGAAGGAGAGGCGGCTTTGATTGAGTCAATCCCTGAGGCGTTGGCAATTACAGACATAGTTTGTTCAAGCGTAAACGTGGGTACAACAAAAGCAGGAATAAATATGGACGCTGTTTTAAAAATGGGCGAAATAATAAAGCGCACAGCAGAGAAAACGGGTGATAAAAACGGTTTTGGCTGTGCGAAGCTTGTTGTGTTTATGAATGCTGTTGAGGATAATCCATTTATGGCAGGCGCATTTCATGGCGAGGGCGAAGGCGAATGCGTTATAAATGTGGGCGTGAGTGGTCCGGGAGTTGTTAAATGTGCATTAGAGAAAGTAAAAGGCGAGCCTTTTGGTAAAGTTTCCGAAACCATTAAAAAGACAGCGTTTAAGATAACGAGAATGGGGGAGCTTGTAGCGCAAGAAGCCTCAAAAAGACTTGGAGTGCCTTTTGGAATAGTGGATTTGTCGCTTGCTCCGACTCCTGCTGTGGGTGACAGCGTTGCATACATTTTGGAGGAAATGGGACTTGAAAAGTGTGGAACGCATGGCACAACAGCGGCTCTGGCACTTTTAAATGATGCAGTTAAAAAAGGCGGAATTATGGCATCATCGTATGTAGGGGGGCTTTCAGGTGCATTTATACCTGTAAGTGAGGATGCAGGTATGATAAGCGCAGCAAAATGCGGGGCATTGGCACTTTCAAAACTTGAAGCAATGACTTGTGTTTGCTCTGTTGGGCTTGATATGATAGCAATACCCGGAGATACGCCCTGTGAAACTATTTCTGCAATTATTGCAGACGAGGCGGCAATAGGAATGATAAATACAAAAACTACTGCTGTCAGAATTATTCCTGCAATAGGAAAAAGTGTGGGTGATATGGTAGAGTTTGGCGGACTTTTGGGAACAGCTCCCATTATGGAAGTGTCAAAATATTCAAGCAAGGATTTTATAGAAAGGGGCGGAAGAATACCTGCACCTATTCAGGCTCTTAAAAATTAGTTTTTTGTGAGGAGGTAGTAATGGCATCAAGTAAGGAATATCTTGTTTTTATACTTGAACAGCTGTCTGAGCTTTCCGATGTGTCATATGGACCAATGATGGGCGAATATATTATATACTATAAAGATAAAGTTATCGGCGGTATATATGATGATCGGTTTTTGATAAAGCCCACAAAATCGGCATTTAGTCTTATGCCTGGTGCCGCTATGGAAATTCCGTATGACGGGGCAAAAGAGATGCTCCTCGTGGAAAATATCGACGACAAGGCATTCCTGTGCGGACTGTTCGACGCAATGCTCGGTGAGCTTCCCGCACCGAAGAAAAAGAAATGAACCGCGGGCTTTCCGACCGGCGCACCCGATAAATCACAAATCTCCCTTTTTCTGCATAATATGTGAAAAAGCAGAAAAAGGGTGATATAT
>DMLG01000062.1 GCA_003453455.1 Clostridiales bacterium | reverse complement strand
GATACGCCGCCTCACAGCCCGCAAGTCCTGCTCCTATTACGCGAACTGTCATTTTGAAGTTTTCCTTTCAGGCTTTCTCTGATAGCCGCACTTTTCATTTATGCAATAAATCTTTGCATTTTTGCCCTTTCTTTCAAGTAAAATTCCGCCGCAATCAGGACAGGTTTCCTTTTTTATAGGCTTATCCCAGACCATAAAATCACACTTTGGATTATTTTCACAGCCGTAATAGTTTTTACCTTTTCGGGTTTTCTTAACCAAAATTTCGCCGCCGCATTTCGGACATTTTACGCCTGCCTCTGTCCTTATGGACATTGTATTTTTACATTCAGGATAACCTGGACAAGCCAGGAATTTCCCGAACTTGCCTATTTTATATACCATTTTTCTGCCGCATTTATCACACACGACATCAGACTCTTCGTCCTTTATTTTTATCTTTTCTATCGCTTTTTGCGCATTTTCAAGATTACTCTCAAATTCAGGGTAAAATTCAGAAAGCACCTTTACCCATGAGAGTTTGCCTTCCTCTACTTCGTCCAGCTTTTCTTCCATCCCTGCCGTAAATTCCATATCGACAATCTCCTCGAAATGATTTTTCATAATATCGGTGGTTACTCTGCCAAGCTCTGTTGGGACAAGCTGTTTTTTTACTCTGCGCACATATCCCCTTGACACTATGGTAGTAATCGTAGGTGCGTAGGTACTTGGTCTTCCTATGCCGTTTTCCTCCAAGGCGTGTACCAAAGCTGCTTCGGTATAGCGTGCAGGCGGTTTTGTGAAGTGTTGTAGTGCTTCAATCTCCGAAATTTCTGCAACTTCGCCAATCTTAATTTCAGGAAGAGCCTTATCCTTATTCTTTTCCTCATCGCTGCCCTCCTGATAAACGCTCATAAATCCCTTAAACAAAAGCTTTGTACCACTTGCTCGGAATGTATGCGTACCGCTTTCCAAAACCGCATTCTGTGTCTCGTAAATTGCCGCTGCCATCTGACTTGCGGCAAAGCGCTCCCAAATCAATTTATATAGCTTATACTGGTCATTTGTGAGTTTATCTCGAATTTTATCAGGTTCAATATTTATGCTTGTGGGACGGATTGCTTCGTGCGCGTCCTGTGCATTTTTACCTGTCTTATACTGCCTCGGCTTTACATATTCCTTACCAAAATTTGCCGTGAGGTATGCTATTGCCTCTCTTTGTGCCTCGGCGGAAATTCGCAAAGAATCTGTTCTCATATAGGTTATAAGACCCAAAGAACCGTATTTTCCGCCTATATTTACACCTTCATAAAGAGTTTGCGCCGTCTGCATAGTCTTAAAGGTCGCAAATCCAAGTTTTCTTGATGCGTCCTGTTGCAGTGTACTTGTAGTAAAGGGCGGAGGCGGATTTTTTGTAAGCTCGCCGATTTTTACCGATTTTACAGTGAGCGCTTTTATATCGTTTTTAATTTTTTCTGCGTCCTCTTTGGTCAAAATCTCTGTTTCCTTGCCGTTTTCACCGTAATATTTTGCAGAAAACTCTTTTTTACCGTGCTTTATAAGCGCCTCAACCGTCCAATATTCCTTCGGATTAAAGTTTTCAATCTCGTCCTCGCGGTCACAAATCATTCTTGTTGCAACAGACTGAACTCTTCCTGCACTTAATCCCCTTTTAACCTTTTCCCATAAAATAGGGCTTATTTTATAACCCACAACACGATCTAAAATTCTGCGTGCCTGCTGGGCATTTACCAAATCCATATCAATTTTGCGCGGCTCCTTGATTGAACTCTTCACCGCATTTTGCGTTATCTCATTAAATGTGACACGGCATAGGGACTCGGAAGGAATTCCCAACGCTTTTGCTAAATGCCAGCTTATCGCCTCCCCCTCACGGTCAGGGTCGGTTGCAAGATATACGGTATCAGCAGCTTTTGCACTCTTTTTAAGCTTTGTTAAAAGTTCACCTTTTCCGCGTATGGTTATATATTTAGGTTCAAAATTGTTTTCTACATCCACCCCAAGCTGGCTCTTTGGTAAGTCTATAATATGTCCCATCGATGCGGTAACTTCGTAGTCTTTGCCAAGGTATTTTTTAATTGTGCCTGCCTTTGCAGGTGACTCCACTATAAGAAGTTTCTTTGCCATATACTCCTCCGTTAAATGTTAAGTTTATAGTTATTGCCAGGAAGCTTTTTTATGTATCCGCCAAATTCCAGCATAGAAAGCATTGGCGTCAGCTTTGTTATTTCAATTCCGCTATTCCGTTTTATATCATCAATATGCATATTATCATCTAACAGTAACGCTATAATTGATTTTTCGCTCTCTGAAAGACCTTGATATTTTTTATCATCTAAGGAGATTTTTATTTCGTTATTTATCGTTTTCCTGCTGCTTGCGCCCAAAATCCTATCGAAAATCTTTACTTTGGGCTTTTCAAGATTTAAGTGTTCAACTTCATATACATACTCATTAAGTATGTCCTCAGCTGAACTTACCGCCTTTGCACAGGAGGATAAAAGAGCATTTGTACCAACGGAATTTTTCTCAAAAATACTGCCGGGGACTGCAAACAAATCTCTTCCGCTTTCCATTGCATAGTTTGCTGTAATCAATGCTCCGCTCTTTTTTGGTGCCTCTGTTACAAGAATCCCTTTTGAAAGTCCGCTTATAATCCTGTTTCTTTCAGGAAAATGATGTTTTAAGGGGCCTGAGCCCGGCGGATATTCGGATATTACAGCTCCGTTTTCCATAATATCACACATAAGCTGACGGTTTTCGGAAGGATATGCCCTTTCTATGCCACACCCAAGCACCGCTATCGTTTTTCCGCCGCTCTCCAAAGCTGTGCGTGCCGCAACAGCATCAATACCGCGCGCCATACCGCTGACTATTGTTACGCCGTTTTCGGCAAGCGATGCGCAAATCCTTTTAGTCGCCGAAACACCGTATTGAGAAGGGTATCTTGTTCCTACAACTCCAATCATTAAAAGTCTATCCCATTTTGGCATTTCACCACGAAGATAAAGCACATAAGGCGGATTTTCCGTAAGCCTCAATGCGTCGGGATAATCTTTGCTTTCAAATGTAATGACTTTTCCGCCAATGGACACCACTTTATCATATATCGCCCGTGCTTTTTTCAGGCTCTTGTCTTTAAGTCTTGACTTTACAGAGGTTTTTATACCCACAATTTCGTCAAAGTTTTCCTCCTTATATATGTCAGAGGCAGATTCAAAGTTTTCCAAAAGCGCCGTTATATCATACCCTGTAACGCCGGGAAGCGTTGTTAGCCATAACCAATAAAGTTCATTTTCCACGCAAGTCTCACCCCCGAAAATTTAGCATTTCCTATATACCATACTACAAAATTTGCCGATTGTCAAAGATTTTTTAATAAAATATTTATTTTCTTTCTTATTTAATATGCAAAAAATCGGTATTTTTTAAATACCGATTTACTTTATTTCAAGCTGCCCAAGACTCGCCGCTCTTAAATAGGCATTAATAAATCCATTCAGATCGCCGTCCATAACAGCGCCGATATTGCCCATTTCAAAGCCTGTTCTGTGGTCTTTAACCAAATTGTACGGATGGAAAACATATGAGCGGATTTGACTTCCCCACGCAATCTCCTTCTGCACGCCCTTTATATCCTCTATTTTTTCCTTTTGCTGCTGTTCTGCAATTTCCGCAAGCTTCGCTTTAAGCATCTTCATTGCATAATCCTTATTCTGATGCTGTGACCTCTGAGTCTGACAAGATGTAACAATGCCTGTCGGAATATGCGTTATTCTTACTGCGGAGTCGGTTTTATTGATATGCTGACCCCCTGCACCTGATGAACGGTATGTATCTACCTTTATATCCTCAGGACGGATTGTTATCTCTATTTCATCATCGATTTCAGGCATAACCTCAATTGACGCAAAAGATGTGTGTCGTCTTCCCGACGCGTCAAAAGGGGATATTCTCACCAAGCGATGAACACCTTTTTCCGCTTTCAAATACCCATAAGCATTAAGTCCGTTTATCGAGATTGTAGCACTTTTAACTCCTGCATCGTCCCCCGGCAAAATATCAATAGTTTCGGTGGTATAGCCGTTTTTTTGGGCGTACATCTGGTACATACGGATTAGCATTTCAACCCAATCCTGTGCCTCTGTACCGCCTGCACCTGCGTGAAAGGTCATAATGGCATTACACCTGTCATAGTTTCCCGAAAGCAGCGTTTCAAGCGTCATTTTATCGACATTCTCGGTTATTTCCTCTACCGTTTTCTTGATTTCGGAAAGCATACTTTCATCATTTTCTTCATTTGCAAGGTCAATTAAAACGAGTGCGTCCTCCCACGCTGTTTTTAAATTCTCATATGCTAAAACCTTATCCTTTAACTGCTTGGTTTTTTGCAGAACCTTTTGTGAATTTTCCATATCATCCCAAAATTCAGGCGCTGCCGCCTCTTTTTCAAGTTCTGCAATCTTTGCCTTTTTCCCTGAAATATCAAGCGACGCTTCCAAATCGCATATGGCTTTTTCAAGACCTGAAAGTTCCAGCTTATACTGCTCATACTCTAACATTCTCTATGTCCTCTTTCCTATCTGCCGCAACAATGCTTATATTTTTTGCCGCTGCCGCATGGGCATGGGTCATTTCTGCCGGGTGTCTTCTTCGCTGTGACGGGTTTTTTTGAAAGTGAGCCGTCACCGCCCGTATCAAGTGGCTTTGCCACCTGAACACGCCTGATTTCGGTCTGCGGCTTTGGCTTTACGCCAAGAACATATTTGACCGTATCCCTCTTAATTGCATCTAACATTCCTTCATAAAGCTCACTGCCTACATTTCTGTATTCAATTACAGGGTCATGCTGACCGTAAGCACGAAGCCCTATTTCGCGCTTTACATGTTCCATCTCGTCCAAGTGGTCCATCCAAAGAGTATCTACAACGCGCAGCATCATTACACGCTCAATTTCTCGCATATTTTCGCCAAAAAGTTCGCATTGCTCTTTATATCTCTTATCTGCAATTTCCAAAAGCCTTTCGCGTATTTCCGCTTTGGTTATTGTATCAATTTCGCTCTTTTCTATCTCAAATTCACCGTTTGCCATAAGTATTTGGTTTGCAAAATCGGTAAGAGCCTTAATATTCCAGTTTTCCGGAATATCGGTAATTCCTATGAAGTCGTCCAAAGCGGAATCTATTGCAGATTCCATCATATTCCTGATAGTACCCGATATATCCTCGCCGTCCAAAACCATCTGACGCTGTGCATAGATAATTTTTCTCTGCTCATTCATAACCTCGTCATACTGCAAAACATGACGGCGCGCGTCAAAATGGCGGCTTTCCAGATTTTTCTGTGCATTTTCGATTGATTTAGAAAGAATTGATGCTTCAATCGGCTCATCTTCCGCAATTCCCAGTGACGACACCATATTTTTAACCCTGTCCGAGCCAAAAATGCGCATCAAGTCGTCTTCCAATGATAGATAAAATTTAGATGTTCCCGGGTCGCCCTGACGGCCTGAACGACCGCGCAGCTGATTATCAATACGCCTTGACTCATGCCTCTCTGTACCTATTATATAAAGTCCGCCGGCTTTCTTTACTTCCTCTTGCTCGTCTTTTAAATCCGCCTTGAATTTGTTATTAAGCTCTTCAAATTTAGCTCTTGCCGCCAAAATATCGCTGTCTTCTGTTTCTGCGTGACCTGTCGCCTCAGTCATAAGCATTTCGATTTTTTCATCGGTCATACTTTCGTCTTCCGACTTTTTGGCAATAAGCTGCTTCAAAAGCTCGTGCTTTGCCATATATTCGGCATTTCCGCCAAGTATAATATCGGTGCCTCGACCTGCCATATTTGTTGCGATTGTAACAGCGCCTTTTTTTCCTGCCTGCGCTACAATTTCTGCCTCTTTTGCGTGATATTTTGCATTTAAAACCTCATGCTTTATTCCTTCACGCTTTAAAAGTGCCGATAAAATCTCCGATTTATCAACATTTGTCGTACCCACCAGAACAGGCTGTCCCTTTTCGTTACATTCCTTTATTTTGCGGATAACCGCCATATATTTGCCCTTTTCAGTGCGGTAAACACTATCGTGCTCATCAATTCTTGCAATAGGCTTGTTTGTCGGCACCTCTACACAGTCAAGCCTGTAAATCTGCTGAAATTCCTCTTCCTCGGTAAGCGCCGTACCCGTCATACCCGAAAGCTTTTTATAAAGGCGGAAATAGTTCTGGAAAGTGATTGTTGCAAGAGTTTTTGACTCGTTTTCCACATTTACGCCCTCTTTTGCTTCAATCGCCTGATGAAGTCCGTCGGAATAGCGTCTTCCCGGCATAATTCTGCCTGTAAATTCATCTACAATCTGTACTTCGCCGTTTTGCACAACATACTGCCTGTCGCGGTGCATAACGCCGTTTGCGGAAAG
>DMLG01000135.1 GCA_003453455.1 Clostridiales bacterium | reverse complement strand
GACGGAAAGAGGGAATTTTATGAATATTTTAGTAAGCATGAATGAAAACTTAAGGGCAATGTTCTTTAGTGATGATATATATGATAGTTTAAAAGATATAGGTAATGTTACATACAACGATACAGGGAAAAACTACAATCAAGAGGAATTGAAAGAGCAATTAGCCGATAAAGATGTAATTATCACAGGATGGGGACATACAAAGATAACTCCCCAAATAGCCGGCGAAAGATTGAAGCTTGTTGTTCATACGGGAGGTACATTAGGCCCAATCATTGATAGCGGACTTTATGATATGGGAATTAAAACAGTAAGTGCCAATGAAATATATGCAGAGTCTGTTGCGGAAGGTGTTATTGCTTATATTCTATGCGAATTGAGAAAACTTAATTTTCACTCTAAAAACACAAAAAACGGAATATGGACAAAAAACGAAGACCTTGGAACAAGGTCATTAAAAGGTAAAACTGTGGGCATAGTAAGTCTTGGAAGGATCTCTACATATCTCATCAAACAGCTCAAACCATTTGGCGTTAATATAAAGGTTTACTCGACATCTCCTGATGATAATAAGAAAAAGGAGCTTGGGTTTGAATATGGGACATTGGAGGAAATATTTTCAAACAGCGATATCGTGACAGTTCATACAGCAGCAAATGATGAAACCTTTCACATGATAAACAAAAATCTTCTGAAATTATTGAAGCAGGGAAGTCTTTTCATTAATACATCAAGAGGCAGTGTTGTTGATGAGGAAGTGCTTATCGAGCAGCTTAAAGAGCACAGATTTTCGGCAATACTTGATGTGTATACAAAAGAACCGTTAAGTGCGCAAAGCGAATTATTAAATCTCGATAATGTGACATTGTATCCCCATATGGCAGGACCTGCATCAGACTTAAAACACTATATAACAAGTGAAATGGTTAATGAGATTAACAGGTTTAAAAATGAAAAACATCTGAGATATGAAATAACAAAAAAAATTTTTATGGGAATGACACAAACAACATAAATGGGGGTAATAATGAAGCTGACATTTTCGACTTTAATATGTCCTGGGTATACGGCAAAAGAACTCAATGAATTATGTTGTAGGTTTGGGTTTTCTGGGGTAGAATTTAGAACCGGTCCAAACGAAGAATTATTGGAAAATGTAAACATTATTGATATTGCCAGTAGTTTTTGCTTGTTTGGATATGATGAGATACTACTTGATAAAATAAAAAATACACTTATCCATATGGAAAGGAATAATATTTTTGCAATTAGAATTTTTTTGGGCAATTTCAGACGAAGATATGATGCGCCGATGCGTAATATTGATTACGCAGGAATTGTAAAAATGCTCCGCGAAATGTGTGATTTCACAAAAGGAGAGATTTGGGTTGAAACACATAATGAATTTGCCACGGGAAAGTCACTTAAAAAGTTGATAAAAGATGTTTCGCGCAGCAATCTTAAAATTATATGGGATATTATGCATCCATTTGAAGATGGGGAACAGCCGGAAAAAACATTAGAATACATAGGCGAGTATATTGCACATGTGCACATTAAAGATGGGAAACGGCATCAAGATCCTATTTGGCATGATTTTGAATATACACCGCTTGGGGAAGGTGAAGTGCCTATAAATAATATTATCAATCTTTTGAAACAATCCAAATATGACGGGTTTTATTCACTGGAATGGGAAAATATGTGGCGAGATGAATTAAAGAGTTTGAATTGGAGTGTTGATGAAATTTTATCGCACTACATAGCGTTTATGAAAAAATTGGAAGATAATGATTTACGGAGTATATGAAATAAATAGAATAACGAAACATAATTTGCACTTTCAGAGGGCGGCAAGACGGCAAAATATGCACCTTTTGGTAACACACACCTTGTAACATAGTACCTTTTGGTAGTAGACAGACACGTCGGAGCAAGCTATATATCGCTTGCTCTGATTTTTTTGCAAAAATCAGAGTTTGCTCATGTCGCTGCTCCTCCTTTTTCGCAAAAAGGCACATTCGCGTCGGCTATTCGCTTGCAAGCGCGCTGCAATCAAAAAGGTCGCAATTTTGATATGCACTCCAAAAGGTTGACATTTTTGGAGTGCATATCAATGAGGTGACTTTTATCAAAAGCTTTTTTAATATTCAAATTCGCCTTCAAAGACTAAAACTGTGTTACCTGTAAGAGTTATTTTCTCGTCGGTATAATTAACTATCAAGTCTCCGCCTGCAAGCTTTACTGTTACATCTTTTCCTTTACTGCATAGACCGTTCTTGCATGCGGCACTGACAGCTGCACAGGCACCTGTACCGCAGGCGAGGGTTTCTCCGTTTCCGCGTTCCCAAACACGCATACGAAGCGTGTTTTTATTGATAACCCTTACAAATTCGGTATTTATGCGTTCAGGGAAGATGTCAGCGTACTCAAACTTTGGACCGATTTCCGAAAGATTTAAGCTGTCAATTTCATCACAGAAAACCACGCAATGCGGATTTCCAACAGAAAGTGCAGTTATATTATAGCTCTTTTCTGCTATTTCTACCAGTGAATTTATAATCTCAGCTAAATCCGATTTTACAGGTATCTTACAAGACCGGTATTCAGCAAATCCCATATCTGCCGAAACAGATGACACCTTGCCGTCCCGTATATAAAGCTTTAAATCATGCATGCCGCTTGCCGTTTCAATAGTCATATTTTCCTTTTTGACAATTCCTTTGTCAAAAAGATATTTTGCACAGCAGCGGATATTATTTCCTGCCATTTTGCCTTCACTTCCGTCTTTATTAAAGGAACGCATTTTGGCGTCTGCAATGTCGGAGGTTTCAATTAAAACGATACCGTCACCGCCAATTCCGTAATGGGCCGAACAAAGGCTTACACAAAGTGACTCGGGACAGGTGATTTTATTGTCAAAATTCTCCACAAAAATATAATCGTTTCCGCAGGAGTGCATTTTTGCAAAGGGTATTTTTTGCCTTGATGTGCGCATATTGTTTATATCTACAAGCTCGGTGTTTTGCATGTTAAAACGGCTTTCGATAATATCTGCGAGTGCATTTGCTGTGTCAAGAGATGTAAGACATGGAATTTTTAAAAGCATTGCTTTTTGGTGGAGCAAAGTGTAGTCGCCTACCGTTGCATCCAAAACCGCACCTGTATAAATAATATAACTTATTTTTCCGCTTTCCATAAGTTCAGTAATTTCACGGCTTTCGGTGGCATTGGCTACTGTATTTACAGGCACAGATAGTGTCTTTATTGCCTCTGCTGTACCGCTTGTTGCATAAATTTCTATCCCAAGGTCAAAAAATCTTTTTGCAAGGGAAATGACTTCCTGGTAATCGTTCTCTTCAACGCTTATTAAAACGCCGTGCGCTTTTTTGTCATAGGGAGACGGAACATGAAATCCTGCTGATGTAAGGCCCTTAAACAGCGCTTCGGCGGTACTTTTTCCTATACCTAAAACCTCACCTGTTGATTTCATTTCAGGCCCTAAAATTGAGTTTGCATCAGAAAGCTTTTCAAAAGAAAATACGGGAACTTTTGCCGCATAATACGGTGGAGTAGGGTATAGACCGCTGCCATATCCCAAATCTTTTAAAGCGCTGCCAAGCATAACCTTTGATGCCAAATCCACCATAGGCACATTTGTGACCTTGCTTATATAAGGTACTGTGCGTGATGCTCTGGGGTTCACTTCAATTACATAAAGTTCATCTTCATAAATCAAATATTGAATATTTACTAAGCCTTTTGTGCCGAGAGCTAAGGCAAGTTTTTCAGAGCATGCGCATATCTTTTCCAAAAATTTATCGCTCAAATTGTATGGGGGGTAAACGGCAATAGAATCACCGCTGTGCACTCCTGCGCGCTCTATATGTTCCATAATACCGGGGATTAACACATCTTTTCCATCGGAAATAACATCAACTTCAAGCTCTGTTCCGGGCATATATTTGTCTATCAAAACAGGATTTTCAATTCCGCCTGAAAGAATTTTGTCCATATATGATATGACCTGCTCTTTTGACCTTGCGATTGTCATATTCTGACCGCCGATAACATACGAAGGACGGAGAAGGACAGGGTATCCGAGCTTTTCAGCAGCAGAAACAGCTTCGTTTTTTGCGGTTACTCCAACACCTTTTGGACGGCGTATGTTGAAGGTTTCCAAAAGTGCGTCAAATCTGCTTCTGTCCTCTGCAATATCTATGCTCTCAGCAGATGTGCCGAGTATTGTTATACCGTTTTCACTTAGGAATTGCGTAAGCTTTATCGCGGTCTGACCGCCAAAGGCTACAACGACACCTATGGGATTTTCAACTTTTATGATATTCATAACATCCTCGGGCGTCAAAGGCTCAAAATACAGCCTGTCTGCCGTATCATAGTCGGTTGAAACGGTTTCGGGGTTGTTATTTACAATAACCACATCATATCCGAGATTTCTCAAAGTCCAAACACAATGAACAGAGCTGTAATCAAATTCAATTCCCTGACCTATGCGTATAGGACCTGAGCCTAAAACCATAATTACATCTTTTTTTCGCTTTTTGAAGTTGCGTGCTTCGCATTCGCCCCGGGATACAGAGTAAAAATATGGCGTTTCGGCGGCAAATTCAGCACCGCAGGTATCAACCATTTTATATGAAAAGTCACAGGTATAAGGAACTTCTCTGCCTGTTATCCGGGAAAGTCCCTTGTCAGTATAGCCAAGACTTTTTGCCTTTTCATAATTCTCACGATTGAGTCCTTCTGAAACGAGTTTTTGCTCAAAGTCAGCAAGGTTTTTCAGTTTATATAAAAACCACTTGTCTATTTTGGTAATGTTATGAATTTCATCTACCGAAAAACCGTTTTTAAGTGCTTCAAAAATAGTAAAAAGCCGTCTGTCGTCCTGAATGGTAAGCCTTTCAGATAATGTTTTATCGGAAATGGGCGCGGCATTTAAGGTATCTGCTGAAATTTCCGCACCACGAACAGCCTTTAAGAGAGCCGCTTCAAAATTGGGTGCTATTGCCATAACTTCGCCCGTTGCTTTCATCTGTGTTCCGAGCTTTCTGCTTGAAGTTGCAAACTTATCAAAAGGCCATTTCGGGAATTTTACAACCACATAATCAAGTGCAGGCTCAAAGCAGGCGCAGGTTTTGCCGGTTATATCATTTTTTATTTCGTCTAATGTATAACCGAGTGCAATTTTTGTCGTGATTTTCGCTATCGGGTATCCTGTTGCTTTGGAGGCAAGGGCGGAAGAACGCGAGACACGCGGATTTACTTCAATTACTGCATACTCAAAGCTGTCAGGATTTAATGCAAATTGACAGTTACAGCCGCCAACAATTCCTACCTCTGATATAATGTTCAAGGAAGCAGACCGGAGCATCTGAAATTCCTTATCGGAAAGTGTAAGAGTAGGTGCAACAACAATAGAATCACCTGTATGAATGCCTACGGGGTCAAAGTTTTCCATTGAACATACAGCGATTGTATTGCCTAAGGAATCACGCATGGTTTCAAATTCTATTTCTTTCCAGCCTGATATACATCTTTCAATAAGCACCTGGTTTATGGGTGATAAATCAAGACCGTTTGCGGCTATTTTTCCGAGCTCTTCCGGATTATTTGCAATTCCGCCTCCCGCACCGCCTAAGGTATATGCAGGGCGGACTATTACTGGATAGCCGATTTTATCTGCAATTGTAAGCGCATCCTCTGTACTCTCCGCAATATCGGAGGGCACGACGGGCTGTCCGATTTTGCGCATTAAATCAGCAAATTTTTCACGATCCTCCGCATTTTCTATGGCGCTAATATTAGATCCTAAAAGGCGCACACCGTATTTTTCCAGAGTTCCGTCTTTTGAGAGCTGCATTGCTATTGTAAGACCTGTTTGACCGCCAAGCCCTGCTAAAAGTCCTTCGGGGCGTTCCTTTTCAATAATTCTTTTTACCGTTTCAGCAGTTAATGGCTCTAAATATATTTCATCTGCCAGATTCTTGTCAGTCATAATCGTTGCAGGATTTGAGTTTATAAGTACAACATTTATGCCCTCGTCCTTCAAAACACGGCAGGCTTGTGCGCCTGCATAATCAAATTCCGCTGCCTGACCGATAACAATAGGACCTGAACCGATTACAAGTACCTTTTTAATGGAATTATCCTTGGGCATTTTTATTTTCCTCCATCATAGTTACAAATTCATCAAAAAGAAAATCAGTATCGTGCGGGCCTGCGCAAGCCTCAGGGTGGAACTGCACCGTAAAGCATTTCTTGTCGGGATAGGAAATCCCCTCGCAGCTTAAATCATTGGCATTTACATATTTTAAAACTGCCGATTTTGGAAGAGTTTCCGACAAAACGGCATAGCCGTGGTTTTGTGTAGTTATAAATGTTCTGCCGCCGATTAAATCTCTAACAGGCTGGTTTGAGCCGCGGTGACCGTACTTTAATTTTGCGGTTTTTGCACCCATCGCAAGTGCAGTCAGCTGATGCCCTAAGCATATCCCGAAAATAGGAACTTTTCCGATAAGTTTTTTTATCTGTTCTATCTGGTATTTGTTATCCTCAGGGTTTCCGGGACCGTTTGAGAGCATAACTCCGTCAGGCAACATAGAAAGTATGTCCTCGCATGGAGTATCATATGGAACAACAGTTACCTTGCAGCCGCGGTTTATAAGGCTCCGTATTATATTTTGCTTTGCACCGTAATCAATTAAAACAACTGAGTGTTTTTCCTTAACGGGCGTAAAAACTTTGATTTCATCGCAGCTTACACACTTTACAGCGTCTTTAATAGAAAAGTTTTGGAGTGTATCAAAGCTTTTTGGAAGCTCCTTTAAAATTGCAGCGGCACAGACGCCTTCTTCGCGCAGAATTTTAGTAAGCTCCCGTGTATCAATTCCGTAAATTCCCGGTATATCTTTTTCCTTTAAGAATTTGTCAAGGTCATATTTACATCTGAAATTTGACGGATTTTCTGAGTATTCGCGAACAACATACCCGGAAAGCGCAGGGATGCCCTCAAAATCTTCGGGTATTACCCCGTAATTTCCGATAAGTGGAAAAGTTTGTATAACAATCTGTCCTTTATAGCTCGGGTCAGTAATTGTTTCGAGGTATCCTTCCATAGATGTTGTAAATACAAGTTCACCAATAGAATCCTTTTCTGCACCAAAGGAAATACCTTCAAAAATTTGTCCGTTTTTAAGCACTAAATAAGCCTTTTTCATAATAAATTCCTTTATAGTGTTGCGGCAATAACAGCCTTTATAGTATGCATGCGGTTTTCTGCCTCATCAAAAACAATGGATTTTTCGCTTTCAAAAACTTCATCTGAAACTTCCATACAATCTAAGCCGAACTTTTCGTAAATTTCTTTCCCGACAGAGGTTTTGAGGTCGTGGAAAGCAGGAAGACAATGCATAAACCTGCATTTTTCACCTGCCATATTCATTAGTTCAGATGTCACGCGGTAGGGGAGTAAATCATTTATTCTTTCCTGCCATACGCTTTCCGGCTCGCCCATAGAAACCCATACATCTGTATAGATAATATCAGCATTTCTTACTGCTTCTTTTGGATTTTCTGAAAATTCTAAGGTAGCGCCGCTTTTTTTTGCGATTTTTTCACATTCTGCAATTAAGTCCTGGTTTGGAAAATACTTTTTCGGACTGCAAGCCACAAAATGCATACCCATTTTAGCACAGCCAACCATTAGCGAATTTCCCATATTGTAGCGAGCGTCGCCCATATATACAAGTTTTATGCCGGATAATGTTCCAAAATGTTCGCGAATTGTAAGAAAATCGGCAAGTATTTGAGTGGGGTGGAACTCGTTTGTAAGTCCGTTCCAGACAGGAACGCCTGATTTTTTAGAAAGCTCCTCCACAATTTCCTGACCGAAACCGCGGTACTCGATGCCGTCAAACATACGCCCTAAAACGCGTGCGGTATCAGCTATTGACTCCTTTTTACCGATTTGTGAGGCATCCGGTGAAAGATAGACAGGGTGAATTCCAAGGTCTGATGCTGCAACTTCAAAAGCACATCTGGTTCTTGTGCTTGTTTTCTCAAATATAAGGGCAATATTTTTACCTTCGCAAAGGCTGTGGGCAATACCTGCCTTTTTCTTCATTTTAAAGTCCTGTGCCAAGTCTAAGAGATATGTAATTTCCTCTTTGGAAAAATCCATAAGCTTTAAAAAACTTCGTCCTTTAAGATTTATCATATTTTCACACCTGTTTTTCACAAATTTTAACAATTGTTTCTGCCGCCTTTTTCAGCAGCTCAAAATCAATATTAAGTGGCGGCAAAAGCCGCACTTTATCCTTTGCAGAAAGCAAAAGTATGCCGGCATCAATAGCCTCAGAAATTATATCTTTTGCATTGCGTTTGGTTTTAAGACCTATCATAAGCCCCATACCGCTTATATCTTCAATTCCCTTTGATTTTGAGAAAAAGTCAAAAAGAAAATCGCCTTTTTCCTTGACCTCTTTCAAAAAATCGTCATTTAGCCGTTCTAAAACACTTAAAGCAGCGGCGCAGCATACAGGATTTGCACCAAAGGTTGAGCCGTGCTGACCGAAAGAAAAAATATTTTCCACCTTTTCGCCCAAAAGAGTTGCACCAAGCGGAAGACCGCCTGCTAAGCCCTTTGCGGTTGACAC
>DMLG01000127.1 GCA_003453455.1 Clostridiales bacterium | reverse complement strand
GCGGACTTATCGTTATGGACGAAGATAACTGTATGGTGGATATCGCAAAATTCTTCCTGGAATTCACAGTTGATGAATCCTGCGGAAAGTGCGCACCGTGCCGTATCGGAACAAAGCGTCTTTTGGAAATTTTAACAAAAATTACCGATGGCAAGGGAACTATGGAGGATATTGACAGACTTGAAAATCTCTGCTATGCAATAAAATCCTCTGCTCTTTGCGGTCTCGGACAAACCGCGCCAAACCCTGTACTTTCAACTCTTCGATATTTCAGAGATGAGTATGAAGCACATGTAAAAGACAAAAAATGTCCCGCACATGTATGTAAAGCGCTCGCACAGTACAAAATAAATCCGGAAAAGTGTAAAGGTTGCAGCCTTTGTTCAAGACAATGTCCTGTTGGAGCAATTTCCGGCGAAATCAAGTCCCCGTTTGTAATTGACCAGGATAAATGTATTAAGTGCGGAGCTTGTCAGTCTACCTGTAAGTTCGGCGCAATAGATAAGGAATAGGAAAGGGATGATAAAGATGGTAAACTTGAAAATTAACGGTCAGGAAGTGAGCGTACCTGAGGGTACAACTATTCTTGAAGCGGCTCGTGAGGTTGGTATCAACATTCCTACCTTGTGTTATCTTAAAGATTTAAATCAAATCGGTGCTTGCCGTATGTGTCTTGTTGAGGTAAAGGGCGCAAGAGCTTTGCAGGCTGCCTGCGTATATCCCGTAGCAGAGGGAATAGAGGTATTTACAAATACTGAAAAAGTGAGAAATGCCCGCCGCACAACTCTTGAACTTATTCTTTCAAACCACGAAAGAAAGTGCCTGACATGTGTGAGAAACAGAAATTGCGAACTTCAAGCTCTTGCAGATGAGCTTGGCGTTGACGATATCCCGTATCAGGGCGAAAATCCGAAGCGTGAGATTGATAACAGTTCAACCTCGCTTGTTCGTGATAATAATAAGTGCGTACTTTGCAGAAGGTGTATTGCTGCCTGTGATAATCAGGATATTTCAGTTATTTCTGCTGTAAACCGCGGTTTTAATACCGAGGTCCGCGCTGCATTTGAACAGCCAATGAGCGATGTTGCCTGCGTATATTGCGGACAATGTATCGTTGCCTGTCCTGTTGGCGCGCTTTATGAAAATTCACATATTCCGCGCGTACAAAAGGCACTTGATGATCCTAAAAAGCATGTTGTTGTGCAGACTGCACCGGCTGTAAGAGCAGCACTGGGTGAGGAATTCGGACTTCCTATCGGAACACCCGTAACAGGAAAAATGGCAGCAGCGCTCCGCCGCTTAGGCTTTGATAAGGTTTTTGATACCGATACAGCGGCTGACCTTACCATTATGGAAGAGGGCACAGAATTTATCGAGAGATTTACAAAGCAGGAAAAACTTCCGCTTATCACCTCTTGTTCACCGGGCTGGGTTAAGTTCTGCGAACATTATTACCCTGAATTTATTGATAATCTGTCAACCGCAAAATCTCCTATGGAGATGTTCGGAGCAGTTATTAAGTCATATTACGCTGAAAAGAACGGCATTGATAAAAAGGACATTTATTCTGTTGCAGTAATGCCGTGTACCTCCAAAAAGTATGAAATAAGCCGTGAGGAGCATTCATCAAGCGGAAGTCAGGATATTGACGCATCACTCACCACCCGTGAGCTTGCAAGAATGATTAAGCAGGCAGGTATCGACTTCAATTCACTTCCTGATGAAGAATTTGACCAGCCGTTTGGTATGGCGACAGGCGCAGGCGTTATCTTCGGAACAACGGGCGGCGTTATGGAAGCTGCTATCCGTACAGTATATGAAATTTTAGAGGGTAAGCCTTTGGAGAACCTCAATATTACAGCTGTCAGAGGCTTAGATGGTGTAAAAGAGGCTACTCTTAAAATAGCAGGAAAGGATGTCCGCGTAGCTGTTGCACACGGCACAAAGAATGCACGCGAAATTCTTGAAAGAGTAAAGAAAGGCGAGCATTATGACTTTATCGAAATTATGGCGTGCCCGGGCGGATGTATCCATGGCGGCGGTCAGCCGATAGTTGATTCTAAGACAAAGGCAACCGTTAATGTTAAAGAACTTCGTGCAAAGGCTCTTTATTCTGAGGACGAGGCGTCAACTCTTCGTAAATCGCACGAAAATCCGTATGTTCAAAAGCTCTATGAAGAGTATTTTGAAAAGCCATGTTCACATAAGGCTCACGAATATTTGCATACGACTTATAAAAAACGCTCCAAGTTCTAAGCAATTAAAAAGAAGGCTATATAGCCTTCTTTTTTTGTTCAATTTTTAATACATATCCGTCACGGACGCCGCACCGCTTTATATGTATGTTTTTTGCTCCGAAAATTTCTGCGATTTCACGCATAATAATAATTCCAACAATAATATTATCATATCTGGCACGCAAAACTTTTTTCAGTATCTTCTCATCCGCTTCCTCAATAAATGTTATTACTCTGTCAAGCTCTGCTGTTTTTATTATATCAGCATTTTCGCCCTCCAAAAAACGGTAAAGCCTGAGCGCCGCTTTTGCAGTTCCGCCCATCATATAGATTTTTTCGCACTTTTTACCTCTTCTCAGCTTCAGGTTTTTTTGTATATATTCTCTTATTTTTACCTGCTCTGCCTTTGTTACCTCTTTACCCTTTGAAAAGCGGTTCTTCACCCTTTTGCATCCTATCGGCCTTGAAAGAGAGGTTGTAAGTTTTCCTTTGTCAAAAATAAGGATTTGCGCGCTTCCTCCTCCCAAATCGACTCCTATTCCGCTCTCTTTTGGCAAAATAGTTCCCAAAAGACCGTAAAAATCATACTCCGCCTCTTGTTTTCCCGAAAGAATGTCTATATTTATTCCCGTCTTTTCAAAAACTCTTTTTTCTACTTCTTCCTTGTTTCGGAGCACACGCATTGCATATGTCCCAAAAGCATAAATTTCCTCATTTTCGCGCTTTTTAATAAGATACAAAATAGCATCACAAAGTTTTTCTATGCCACATCCAGATAAAATTCCGTTTTTTGTATCGCTTATTATATCGGAATTTACGCCAAAATTTGAAACAACCTTTCCTTTATCATATGTAACAAGCCGAATTGTGTTTGAGCCTATATCTATTATATTTATCATAACACTCCTCCTTTTTTGCTACATACTTATTATGTTTCTATTAGTGGTGGTGTCCGCAGTCACAGTCGTGATGTTCATGGTCGTGACAATCACAGCCATTCTCGTCCTCATAATATCCTAAAAATTCAGAAACTGTTGTCTTTGTTATCTCGTCTTTTACTAAATCCTTTATTTCAACTGTTCCGTCTGCAAAACATCTGACTAATGCCGAATGTCCCTCTTTTTTAGCATACTCTTCTGCACTTTTTATGTCCCCGTCTTTTGTATACATTTCTATAATGCATCCGTTTACACGCAGATTATAGCATATGTCGTATGCTGCACCCTCTGCCCCGCATTCCGCATAAACAAGGCTTTTTGATATATTGCCTCCCTCATTTTTGCATATTTTCAAAAGAGCATATATATCTATATTTGCAGTTGTTTTTTCCTTTTCAAAATTGCCCCTTGCAAAAACAGTTTCATCAGAATATAAACAAAAGACGTTTTTTATGTCCCCATCTAAAATCAAAATATTTTCAAATCCGCAAAGGACTAATAAATTAAATATAGCTTCATCTGAAATCTTTACTTTAAAATCTTCCAAATTACACGCAAACGCCGCCTCAATGCATGCGCAGACAACTTCTGCCCTTGCCATGTTTTCTACTCCGCCTGATATAAACGCTCCGCCTTTATTTACCAGAAAATACCACGTTTTGTCGCATTTTTCTTCCTCTTCTTCTAACGCAAAGGAAGTCAAAACAGACCAAATCGTGTCTTCAATGTCCCGTCTTTTAAAATCAGTCATTTTTATATCCTTCTTTTTTTAATTTTTGTATTCTTATATCCTCGCCCATAAAATGCAGTATTTCAAAACTTTCATAAAGCCGTGAAAATAGACGGTCAGTGTATTTTTTCAAAATTCCGTCCATTGTGAGGTTAGTAGAAATTATCATTTTTTTAGAAAGCGCCGTTCTTTTATTTATAATATCGAAAAAGAACTGAATTGAAACAGGGTTTGAAACCTCCGTTCCCAAATCATCTATAATTAAAAGGTCAGCGTTTTCAATAAGTTCATATGTTTCGTCAAAGCCTCCCTCTTTTCTTCCGAATTTGTAGTCCTCATAGTCGGAAAAAAGGCTTGTTGCAGTTTCATAAATCACGCTTTTTCCGCTGTCTAACATTTTTTTGGCGATGCAGGAGGATAAAAAGGTTTTTCCAAAACCGCATCCGCCGTAAAAGAGCAGGTTTTTGCTGTTTTCATCGTCGCAGAAATTGACTGCCTTATTAAAAATATCCTGCATATTCTCTTTTTCGGTCATACCAAGCTTTTCAATATAGTTGTCGCCGTAATAATCAAAAGAAAACTCCGAAAAATCATGTAAAATGTTCTTCATATTAGACATTTCATAATGCATATCTATTATTTTCTGAATAAGGCACGGGCATTTTTCGTTATCAATATACCCCGTATCAAGGCACTTTTCACAGGTATATTTGACCTCATCATAATCTTTTTCTATACTATTTTCTGAAAGAAACTGCTTTTTTTTCTTTTTAAGCGCCTGCAAGTTTTCTTGAAAGTTTTTGTTATATTCTTCGCTTTTTGCAGGATTATCCAAAATATTTTTAAAGTTTGCTATTCCAAGCTCGGTAATTTGGTTGTCGATTTCTGAAAGATACGGATATTTTTTATTTATCTCTTCTACCCTCTTATCTCTTGCAATTCGTGCTTTTATGCGGTTTTCGTCATATTCATTAAATATTTTTCTTAATTTTTCCTGCTCACTTTGCACGCACAATCCTCCCCTTTTATAAGCGCCTTTATTTCATCCTTTTTTGCGATTATTTCATCAAATCTTCTTATATATTCATACGGCTCTTTAAAATTTGCCACACGCTCTATTTTTTCACCCCTGACAATTTTAGAAACACCGCCTCCGCCAAGACCTATAATCGTCTGGATTTCCTCCATAATGTTTATATTGTATGACGAAAAATGCTCTTTCTCCGAATACCCAACATTTTCAAGATTTCCGGAAATATTTTTTTGCCTGTACATATAATATGGTTCTTTTCCGTTTTTTAAAAGTGTATCTTGCGCATATGTCAGCATTTCATCTGCCATATCTGCGCTTGTAAGAGGTATTTTTTTAAAATTAAGCATAGCCGCTCTTTTTATGCACATTGAATGTATCGTAATGTTTTCGGGATTTAACTTTATAATTCCGTCAATGCTTTTCTTAAACATCTCAAAATCTTCACCGGGAAGTCCTGCAATTAAATCTGTATTTATGCAGTCAAAACCCTTGCGCCTTGCAAGCTCAAAGGCTTTATAAAAATCCTCTGTGCTGTGCTTTCGTCCGATTAAATCAAGCGTTTCCTGATTTAAAGTCTGTGGATTTATACTTATTCTGTTTGCTCCGCCCTCTTTAATAACCCGGAGTTTTTCCTCCGTTATAGTATCAGGCCGTCCTGCCTCTACTGTAAATTCCGAGAGATTTTCTATATCTATACTTTCTTTTATTTTATTAAATACTTTTTCAAGATAAAAAGCTGAAAGAGTTGTGGGGGTTCCTCCGCCTATATAAATATTCTGTATCGAAAGGGAAAGCTCCTTTAAGATTTTTCCTGTATATTCTATTTCTTTTAAAAGACACTTTATAAAATCTTCCATATACCGTCCGCTGAGCTTAATATCTGTCGAAACAAAAGAACAATAAACGCACCTCGACGGACAAAACGGTATTCCTATATATATGCTTACAGAATTTTTTTCTACTCTTTTTATAATTTTTTCTTCGTTTTGGCTTACCTTTTGCGCAAGAATTATCTTTTTATCGGAAACATTAAAAATATCCTTTAAAATTTTTGATATTTCCTCCGCACTTTTTCCCTCTTCCTTTAATTCACGAACATATTTTGCAGGTCTGATACCGCTTAAAACTCCCCATGGAAGAGCAATTTTGCGGATTTTTTCAGCCGCTATAATAAAACTTCTAACTACGCAAATGCCAAAAATCTTCTTAATTTTTTTATCGCTTTCCTTTTCACTTTCAAAAGGAAGTGAAAATTCGCCAAAATAGCATTTTCCGAAAAATTCTATCTTCGTTTTTGCAGTAATTTTTTTGCCGTTATCAAAAAAATCGGTTGTAATTATACCATTTTCGCTCTTATCAAAAAAAATATTTATAAAAATATTCATTTCATAATCGCATTTAAACCCGTTCTGAATTAAAAGCATTTATATTTCTTCCTTAAAAAAACCGTTTTTCTTTTCATACCCGATTGAAGTTTGTCTTCCATGTCCCGGATAAACTTTTGTATCATCAGGAAGGGAATAGAGCTTATTTCTCACAGAATTTTCAAGCTCTTGAAAATTTCCTGTTTCAAAATCCCATCTTCCCACGCTTTCAAAAAAGAGTGTATCCCCCGAAAAAAGCGAGTTTTCTGCTAAAAAGCATACACTGCAATCGGTATGCCCGGGAGTATATATACATTTTATATCAATCCCGCATAAATTTTTCACTTCTCCGTCACTAAAAAATCCGTCAATTTTGCCTTTTAAATTTTCGCTTGGAGAAAGAAAAGTAATTTTTGGATTTACTATATTCTTTATTAAATTAAACGCTCCTAAAACGATTTTCTGCCCTTTTAATTCAGATAATGAATATACATGGTCAAAGTGGCAATGTGTTAGCAAAATATATTTTACATTATACCCTTCTGTTTCTTTTAAAATTTTAAAGGTATCCTCTCCCGGGTCAATCAAAACTGCATCTTTTCCGTTAATTAAAAGATAGCAATTTTGATCCATTTCAAGACTTTTTATTATTTTTACTTCCATTTTAGTTATAAAGGCGTACAGGCAAAATCATAAATGTAAAGCTATCGTCACCCTTTGCAGAGCGAATGAAGCAGGAACTTCTCGGATTTGAAAATTCCAATTTAATTTCATCATCTTCGCAGGCGCGCAAAGCATCTAATAAATAGCGGTGGTTAAAACCAATTTCCAAATCATCTCCGCTTGCTTTTACATCAACTATATCGTAAACCTTTCCCTTGCCTGTCATACAGGTTATTTCTATTTTATCGCATGTTATATTAAGCCTTACAGGCACTTTTTCCGCCTTTGATGTTATATCATCGTTTATTAAAAGAGATGCTCTTTCCAAGCTTTCTGACAAAGCCGAAGTTTCGCAGGTAACAAAAATACTGTTAGGAGTCATCAAAACAGGTTTATAATTTATAAATTCACCCTCTAAAAGACGGGAAACTACTTTATAATTTTCAAATTCAAAGAGAGCATGGCGTTCGGAAATTATAACATTTACATTTTTTTCTTCCCCGTCTTCCAAAACCTTGAATATTTCACGGAGAGTAAGACCCGGAACTATAAACTTTACACTGTTTAATGAGGTATCTACCACTTCCTTGCAAATAGAAAGGCGATATCCGTCTGTTGTAACTACTGACAAAACCCCTGATTCTATTTCAAATAAAGCGCCTGTTAAAACAGGTTTTCTCGCTTCGTTTTGTGATACCGAAAAGATTGTTTTTCTTATCATTTTCTTCAAAACTGACTGCTTTAAAGAAAATTTATAAATTTCCGAAACATCGGGAACAGCAGGATATTCAATACTTGAAAGTCCCTGAATATTAAATTCGGATTTTCCGCATTTTATTGTCATTACATTATTTTCTTCATTTACCGAAATTGTAACATCGGTATCCGGAAGGCGTCTTATAATTTCTCCGAACATTTTTGAAGAAATAGCAATCTGTCCGCCCTCTGAAATATTTGCAATATCATTATATTCAATGCAAATATCAAGATTATTTCCGTAAACGGTTAATTTCCCGTTTGCATTTGCATCAATTTTTATACATTCTAAAATGGGCATTATTGATTTTGCAGATACTGCCTTTTGAACAGTATTTATTATTTTTAAAAGCTGCTGTTTGTGACAAATAAGTTTCAATTTAATCTTCCTTTCGTGGATAATTTTTTTAAATATTTTTACAGTAGGTAGGTACCTATATAATAAATTATAGTAGTAGTATTAGTAGAAAAGAGGAATTTGTGGAAAATATGTAAAATTCACTATATTATGCCAAAATTTTATTATTATATCATAGTGTATAAGGTGTTAATTTTTTTAAGTTATAAACACTGCATTTTTTTATCAACACTAATTCACAGAAAATCCATATTTTTTTGTTTATAACTTTAAAGGCTGTTAATATCCTTTGTAATTGCGTCAATATCAGCTTTTAAGGCGCTGTCATTCTTTAAAGACGCCATAATTTTATCCACACCGTACATAACGGTTGTTCTGTCTCGGTTACCAAGAGCTCTGGCTATCATTGAAAAATTCATTGTAGTCATTGTTTTACATAGATACATTGCAATCTGGCGTGCAAAAGCTATATTTTTTTGTTTTGATTTTCCTAAAATTTCGTCTTCTGTTAAATTGTAATAAGAACAGATGCAGTCTATTATTTTTTGAGGGGTTATTTTAATAATTCCGTCGTCAGGAATTATTGATTTTATAACCATTTCTGCTATGTCCTTTGTTATTTCTGTATGCTTCATACCCGCATAGGAAATGATTTTTAAAAGGGCTCCTTCGAGTTCACGGACATTTGAGTCTATTCTTTCTGCCACATATGACAAAACTTCTTCACTTATATAAATATTTTGACTTTCCGCCTTCTTTTTAAGTATTGCTACCCTTGTTTCATAATCAGGTCTTATAATATCAATACTTAGTCCCCACTCAAAACGGGTTTTTAAGCGCTGGTCAAGAGTTACAAGCTCCCGCGGCATACGGTCGCTTGTTAATACAATTTGTTTGTTATTTTGGTGAAGCTCGTTAAAGGTATGGAAAAATTCTTCCTGCACACCCTGTTTATTTTCTATAAACTGTATATCGTCTATTAAAAGAACATCAACATTTCTGTAAAGCTGACGGAATGAACCCATATCCTTAATATGAAGCGATTCAATCATTTCGTTTGTAAAACGCTCGCTTGTTACATAAACTACCTTTTTTTCAGGAGATTTTTTAACTATTTCATTTCCTATCGCCTGCATAAGATGTGTTTTTCCAAGTCCCGAATCACCGTATAAAAACAGAGGGTTATTCATTTCCTGACCAGGGTTTTTGGCAGTACTCATAGCAATTGCTGTTGCAAATTCATTTGATGAGCCTACTATAAAATTATCAAAGGTATATCTTGGATTTAGGTGTGTTTTTACATTATTTTTCGGGGCTTTTATCTCTTCCTGTTGCGGCTCTTTATATTCATCTTTTAACACAATTAAAAACTTTATAGGGCGTGCCATTATTTTAGAAAGAGCTTTTTCAATAATTTCTCTGTATCTTATATCTACCATAGATTTACAGATAAGATTTGAAACTCCGCCGGTAAAAACTTCTCCATTAAAAGAAATAGGAATAATATCCTTTATATATGTATTAAAACCGACAACGGAATTTATATCTTTACGAATATATGCCAAAGCTGCGGACCAGATTTGTTTGGTATCCATTTTTATCCCCCTATAAAAATATTAAAGCCGTAAAAAACTCCTCTTCTATAATAACAGAAAAAATGATATTTTACAAGGAAAAAAGAAAATTTTTTTGCACATTATCCAAATTGACAAAAAATATAAAATAAGGTATAATAACATTCAAAAGGGGTGAGCTGTTATGAAATGCGAGCATTGCAGGTATAATACCGAAATTGTTGACCGCCTGAAAAATGAAGAAATCACGCAGGAAATTGCCGAAAATCTGACCGATGTTTTTAAAGTTTTTGCAGACGGTACGAGGATAAAAATACTTTGGAATTTGTTTGATAATGAAATCTGCGTTGCAGAAATTGCAGAGCGGGTAAAAATGAGCCAGTCAGCAGTGAGCCACCAGCTTAGGATTTTAAAACAGGCAAGACTTATAAAGGCGCGCCGCGACGGAAAAAATACTTTTTATTCACTTGATGATGAACATGTAAAAAGAATAGTGGAACAGGTTATGATTCATATAACAGAGTAAAAAAGAGCCAAAAGGCTCTTTTTTATTCTGCTATTTCATCAAGCGGTATTCTGGCTTCGGGGAATCCCATAGCATAAGGTCCTATCTGATACTGACCAAAGTATAATACCAAATCAAAATCATCTACATAGAAGGAAACGAAAGGAGCTTCCTCTTCTAAATCCCAAAGCTCATAGTCACTGTATTCCTCATTAAATTTTTGAATAACAAATTCATTTGTTTCCTTTTGTGTCTTTCCTAAAATATCCGAAAGCGATAACTCTTTTTTTGTATTTACATTATAGGTAAAGGACTGTCTGTCTCCAAACGGATGTGCACCGCCAGTGTACATAGAAGTTTCAAAGGTTAAGGATAAAATGTCATTGGTGTTTTTGTGTACGGTATATGTCAGGTAGTTTTCATAGGGGAAAATATCTTCGTATCCGAAATCTTCATCCTCTTCTTCATCTTTCTCTTCGCCGTTATAATCTTCTGCAATACCCTCTCCCATTTCTCTGATATCGTTCATAAAATCATTTTTTATATCAAGAAATACTTTATTTAAGGATTTTATAAAAGTTGTTTCTTTTTTTACCGAAATTTGCGGATACTCGGCGGAAATTGATATTAATGGACTTCCGTCAGACGCAGGAATTTCTTCGCTTTCTGAAAGCCTTTCTATTTTGAAATTTTTCGGATTTGGAGGATAAAGAGCACCAAATCCTGCACCTTCAACGCAAGCCTGACCTTCTTTTGTCAACATAAATTCTGCCATTTTTCTTGCAGGAGAATTTTCGGGTTCATCCTTTCTTAAAACAATATATGTGTTGTTGGAAAGGGGATATTCTCCGCTTGCTATTGTATCGTCATCGGGATAAACGCCGTCTATTGCCAAAAGTTTCAGATTTTTGTTGGTAGCATAAAACTCATCCATATTCTGAAAATAGTAGTATATGCTGTACCCTAAACCGTAGCCTTTGGGGTCTTCTGTCTGAGCAGCCATAACATCGGTCAAAATGTTTGCCATAGATACAGATGTGCTTTCCTGTCTTATTTTTGCATTTATTTCCTTGCCGTTTAAGAAATGGCGCTCCATCTGTGCGTGGCTTCCGCTGTCATTGTTGCGGCAGTATGGGTATAAAAGTGCAGTATTACCGCCTAATTGGTTCCAATTTGTATATTTATTATCTACATATATTTTGGAAATCTGTTCTTTTGTAAGGCCTTTTGCGGGATTATCTGCATTTGTGAAGAAAACCATTGCATCGTATGCAATCGGAATAAGCTCAAGCTCAACATCTTTTTCTTTTGCAAGCTCTAAAATATCGCTTGCGGGATAAACCGACGCAAAAATCATATCAACTTCGCCGTTTATAAGACGCTCGTATGATGCGTGGCTTTTGCTGTGTTTTTCAGGCATTTCTGGGTGAGAAAAACCGTTAGAAAAAAGTGCGCGGTAAACCTGGTCTGTAAAAGGATATGTTGAGGTAGAGCCGTCAATTTTTGGCATTTGCTTATCAAAACCGAAAGAAATTGCGGTTTGAGAAGGATAAACCTGTAAAAGCTCGCAGGCATCGAGAATTACATATGCTGCAAAAAACCTTGTTGCAGCATCTTTCGGGTGCGTCCAAAAAGCAACTTCGGAGTTTTCTTCGTCTTCTTCCTTATAAACACATTCCGCTGTTCCGTAGGTTCTCAGGGTGTTGTAGGCGGATAATGCCCAGTCGGATATTTCCTCACCGTCTGCAAGAGAAAGCGTTGAAATCAAATCATCACGGGATATCTCTTTTTCATTTTGCAGTCCGCTTATCCATAAACATCTGGCTACAAGAGCCGCCATTTCCTCACGGGAAACATTGCGCATAGGCGAAAAATGTGTTTCGTCATCACCTGAAACAACCCCAAGAGCCCGCGCTTTTGTGACAGCTGCTGCATACCAGGCGTCTTTTTCCACATCATCAAAACCGCTGTCGGTATCGGACATATTGTCAACACCCAAAAGGCGCATCACCATTGCTGCTGCCTCAGCACGGGTTATGTTATCAAAGGGCAGAGCCTCGCCTTTTTCATTGCCCTTTATTACTCCGCTTCTTGAAAGCTCTTCCATTATATAGAAATTGAAGGAATCTTCGCTGTACTCATCGCTGCTCGGAGCATCGGTAAAAGTCATATTATCTGCAATAAAGTATTCAAGAGCCCTTTTTGAATTTTCCGCAGGAATTGTTGCAAACATACGGTTTTCATACACTGATGACAGCGGAATGGGCGTTTTATCGTCAGCATAGCGCAGTAAAAGATTTGAATAATCCATATAATTGTCCCTGAAAAGTTTTTCGGCATCAGGACATTCTACCGATACCGTTACAAATTCGGGATTTTCTTCCTCTGCCAAAACAGGAACAAAGGAAAGAAGGATAGAAAGCGCCAAAATGCAGGAAAGTAATGATTTTTTCATGAAAATGTCCTCCTAAATATAAATTTACTGTACTACTTTAAATAGTACGCTAAAAAACAGAGCTTGTCAATAGATTAAACAAAAAAAGACTGCAAATATTTTGCAGTCTTTAAAGTCTTATTCTGCAACGAATGGCAAAAGTGCAATTTGTCTTGCTCTTTTAATCGCAATCGTAAGCTGTCTTTGATGTTTTGCGCAAGTACCGCTTATGCGTCTTGGAACGATTTTGCCGCGCTCGGTTATAAATCTTCTTAATTTTGCGGTATCTTTATAGTCGATATTTTCAACCTTGTCAACGCAGAAAACGCAAACCTTCTTTTTAGGGCGTCTTGCTTTAAAAGGTCTTTCATTCTTCTCTTCCATGTGCTAATCCTCCTATCAATTTTTATCGTCTAAAACGGCAGGTCGTCTTCCGAACCCTCTATTGTCTGAAATCCCATACTGTCAATATCTCCGAAAACATTGTCGGCTTCGGGCTTAGGAGCAGGCTGTGTCATATCAAAACCGCTGTCCTGCGCACCTGTTTGGGATTCCTGACGAGAGCCTGTAAAATAAACCTCATCTACAACAACATCTGTTGCATACTGCCGTTTTCCCTCCTGATTTTCCCAGGAACGGGACTGCAAATTTCCCACAATGGCAATCATTGCGCCTTTGTGAAAATACTTGCATATGAATTCCGCTTGCTGGCGCCATGCCGTGCAATTGATGAAATCAGCATTCTGCTGACCGTCCTTTGCAAAACGGCGGTTTACCGCAATCGAAAAACTGCAAACCTGAATACCGCCGGTTGTCTGGCGCATTTCAGGGTCGCGGGTAAGTCTGCCCATTAAAATTACTTTGTTCATAACATTACCTCGCAATCAGTTGTCCTTACGAATAATGATTGTACGAAGGATTCCGTCGGTAATTCTGTATTGTCTGTCAAGTTCCTTCGGGAAATCCCCGTCAGAAGTGAAGTCAACAAGAACATAGTATCCTTCTGTTTTATCATCGATTTCGTAAGCAAATCTTCTTTTGCCCCACTCATCAACAGATTCAACGGTGCCGTTTTTTGCAATTAAACCTGTAAATTTCTCTACAAGTGCTTTAACGGCGTCCTCTTCCAAAGACGAGTCAACGATAAAAATTGTTTCATAGCTGTAAATAAGTTTTTCAGCCATCTTTCGCACCTCCTTATGGACTTATGTCCCAAGATGAAATCCTCTTGGGCAAGGATATTGCTTTTAAAAAGCCATAACATTATATACCAAAACTTTTTCGCTGTCAAGATTTTTTTAAATATTCTTTTCTACTACAAAGAGATTTGTAAAAATTCTCAAGCTCACAAATAGCTGTGTCATTAAGCTGTGATATGTTAAAAGAGATAACATTATTTTCGTTAGGCTTCTTTGCGACATCATTAAAATAGCCCTTTTCAAAATTAAAAATCTTTTGGTATTCAAGTATTTTACAAACGGGAGGAGTAGACTTGCCGCTTTCCCAAAGGCTCAGAGTAGCGCGGGAAACACCAAGCTTTTCAGCAAGGGTTTTCTGCGTAATTTTACGCGATGTCCTGGCATTTTTCAATTTTTCCGACAAATCCATATCTCTTGCCCCCCAATTCATACACTAATTATAGTATTTTTGGCAAAAATGTCAATCTATTAACAAAAAATTCATATTTTTTATAAAAAACTTTAATTTTTTATTCACACTATTTTAAAAATAGGGTGCTATTATATAGTCATAAGAATAAAAATAAGGCTGGGTGAAAAAATATCATCGTAGCAGAAAAAGAAAGGAAGATAAATGTGAGAAAATATCCTTACACAGACTCAACGGAACTTATCGAATACAGACCAAAGGTAAAAAAACATAGATTTAGAAAAATTGCACCGTATCTTTTATCAGCATTTTTAGCAAGCGCTGTAACCGCAGGAGCGGTGGGCGTAGGCGGCTATTACTATTTAAAACCGATTATAAAGACGCAGCAGGTATCGTACACAGCGCCGGTCAGCAATACTTCGGGAGCAGCAAGCACAGTGCTTTTTGAAAACGGTAAAAAAGCGCTCTCTGTTTCCGAGATAGCAAAGCAAGTCGGACCTTCCTGCGTTGGTGTTATAAATAAGGCAAAGCTTCAACCGCAAAGATATTATGATCCGTTCAGCGGAAGATATTATTATTATCAGACAAGTGATGAACTTGTAAAGCAAGGCTCAGGCTCGGGAATTATAATAAGTGAAGACGGTTATATAGTAACAAATCAGCATGTTATAGCAGAAGCAAGCGAAATAACAATAGTTTTGAACACAGGCGATGAATATACGGCAACGCTTGTGGGTGCAGACTCAAAATCAGACCTTGCGGTTTTAAAAATAAATGCAACAGGCCTTACGGCGGCAGTTTTGGGAGATTCAAGTCAGGTAGAGGTAGGAGATCTTGCGGTGGCCATAGGAAATCCTCTGGGACAGGAGCTTGCAGGAACGGTAACAGCGGGAGTTATAAGCGCGGTAAACAGAAAAATGACGGTAGAAAACCGAAGCTATAATCTTTTGCAGACAGATGCAGCAATAAATCCGGGTAATTCAGGCGGGGCACTTGTAAATCAATACGGCGAAGTTATAGGAATTAACTCTATTAAGATGTCTGAAACAGGCGTTGAAGGAATAGGCTTTGCAATAGCAATTTCCGAGGCAAAACCGATTATAGATGACCTTATGAATGAAGGGTATGTTTCAGGAAGAAGCCTTATAGGCGTAACGATAACAGAATCCAAAAACGGACTTACCGTATATTCGGTATCAGAGGGCAGCGGAGCGGAAAAAGCAGGAATAAAACAAGGCGACCTTATTGTAAAAGCGGACGGACAGGTTGTAAACACGGGAGAAGCATTAAACAATATAAGGGATACAAAAAAACCGGGTGATTATATAACGCTAACCGTCATAAGAAACGGAGAACTTACCGATATAAATGTTCAGCTAAGCGAAGATAAACCCAAGAAATAAAAAGACTGACTGCGAAAGCAGTCAGTCTTTTGTGTTATTATTTAGGAAAAATGCTGCATTATTCCTGCGCCGACAGGCGGAGCTTTTATCTTACTGATAATTCGGAGGTATCAACAAACAGCTCGTCATATCTTGCTATACTGTATGCATTATCACCTGATGAAAAAATAACTTCATTATCGTAGCCGAGTTCGGAAACTCCGTCCGAAAGGGAAAATAGACCGCCCTTATCGGAGAGGGCTGTAAAGGTAAGTTTTAAAACAGCACCGTCCTCTTTTTGGACATACTCTGAACCGGGAGTGTAGATATATACAATTTTTGCTCCGTTTTCATAGAAAAGTGCGTTGTCTGCCGAAAGGGCAGGAGGAGCCTCTCCATTTTTATCAATACAGGTAAACCCGTCATAAGAGAAGTTTTCGGTGTCATAAAAAACGGTAGTTGTAAGTCCCGAAAAAGAGGCACCGCTGTGCGAGGTTTCAAGATCTGAAATATGCACATAAACGCTGATTTCATCGCCTTCTTTTATGTCTTTTGCATCGCATGAAAGGCTTATTTTAGGCAAATTTTCGGAATATGCATCAGCAAGATCAATTTTATCTTTTAGGGCGTCTTCCCCAAAAGTTTCTTTAAGTGCCGTCTTAGCTTGATAGGTTGTTATTTCTGCAATGCCGCTTTCGTCATATTCAACATCAGCTCCCAAAGCCTCAGCAATAACACGGATTGGAAGCATAGTTCTGTCATCTAAAATAATCGGACTGACATCGGAAATAACGGTGTCCTTGTCGGCGTGAAGCACGCTGGTAAAGGTATAAACAATAATCTCAGGGCTGTCTATGGTAAGAACGACCATTTTGATGTTATCGTATGAAGTTACGGTAACGGTGCGGGTTTCCCCGTCCCATGCAACTCTTGCGCCCATGCGTTCAAGCACCCGTCTGACAGGCACATAGGTTCTGTCGCTTAAAACAACAGGTTTTGGGTCTTCACGGAATGTGATAGTTCTCCCGTCAACCTTTACTGCAATATCTGCGGCAAAAGCCGAAAATGTAAATAGAAATGCGGCAAGCGCAGTGAGCGAGAAAAGTAAAAATTTTTTCATAATAATCTCCTCTAAAAGTATTTTAGACAATTTTATCATACTTTTTATAAAACCACAAGATTTTTTTATAAAAATTTAATAAAATGACTGGTAAATCAAGAAAAAATAATGTATAATAGGAGCATAAATACAGCGGAAAGGAAGGGTTATGAATATGTCATCAGCGCTTATATACTTTAAAAGCTTTTTTCAGGTTTTAAAGCTGACCGATTTAATAGATATTCTGCTGATTGCCTTTATTGTTTATCAGCTTTTAAAATCAATAAAGGAAACACGCGCCATGCAGCTTGTAAAAGGCATTTTAATTCTGTTTTTTGTCCTTCAAATAAGCTCATGGTTTCACTTAAATACATTAAACTACCTGCTTCGCAGCGCTATGCAGGTGGGAATGTTTGCAATTGTGGTAATATTTCAGCCGGAGCTTCGGAGCCTTTTGGAAAAAATGGGACGATCAAAGGTTGGAAAAATAATGAATATTACATCAGGTCCCGCAGAAACGCGCGAGTACTCTATAAGAGGAATTGTGAAAGCAGCTTTAAATCTTTCGGAGTCGAAAACGGGCGCGCTGATTGTAATAGAACGGGAAACAAAGCTGGGAGATGTAATAGGAACAGGCACGCTTATTGACGCGGAGGTAAGCTCTGCACTTTTGGAAAATATTTTTGTCCCGAATACGCCGCTGCATGACGGTGCAGTCATAATACGGGGCGACAGAATACATACGGCAGGCTGTTTTTTGCCGCTCACTTCAAATGAAAATCTTTCAAGGGAGCTTGGTACTCGCCATCGCGCAGCATTAGGCGTTTCTGAGGCATCCGATGCGCTTGTAATCGTTGTCAGCGAGGAAACGGGCAAGATTTCAATAGCCGCAAACGGCGCGCTTACCAGAAATTTAAATAAGGAATCACTTACAGCAGCACTTCAAAAAGCCTTTTTTGCGGACGGAGCAAAATCCAAATTCAGGAGAAATGATGCCTGAATGTAATAAATTTGCGAAAGGAGCAGCGGCAAAAGATGGAAAAAATAAAAAACAGTAAACTTCTTTTAAAAATATTATCGGCATTGATCGCGATAGTATTATGGTTTGCTATAACATATACTGAGGACCCTGCCATAAGCCAGACGCTTACAGGGGTAAATCTTGAAATCAAGGGCGAAAATGATTTAAACGCAAACGGATTTGCAATAGTAAATAAAGACGAGCTTCCGTCGCTAAGCGTTGTTATCAGGGGAAGCCGCAGCAATGTAATTTCAGCGCTTGGAGAAATTTATGCATCTGTTGATGTGTCCTCTGTAAAAAATACAGGGGAAAATGTTATTTCGGTTTCCTATTCTTATCCCTCAGACCGCGTTGTGCTTGAAAAGGTACGGGTTAGGGAACTGACAGTTGAAACGGAGGCGCTCATCTCGCGTGAAATACCTGTCAAAATAGAGGTAACAAACCGCGACAAAAACAGCGACTTTATAGTAAAGTGTGAAAGCAAAATCGACGCGGTTACGGTTTCGGGAGCAGAAAATACCGTATATAATATTGCATATGCGAAAGTAAGGGTAGATGCATCAAAAATTTCAAAGACAAACACGCAGGAATGTTTGTACGAACTTTATACCGAAAAAGGAGAGCTTGTTTCGGAAGAGAGTATTGTAAATAAAAGCCGCCGTACTGTCACGGTTGAGAGTACAGTATATGAAAAAACAGAGCTTGCGGTAAAGGTGGTACTAAGCGAAGAAAGCCGCGAAGATTACGGAATACTAATAAAAAATATAGAGAAAAATACCGTCGAGGCAGGAATTAGCGAAGGGATAGAGGCAGAGTATATTGAAGCTGTAATAACACCTCAAAAGGACAAGAACACATATGAGGCAGAGCTTATTGTTCCTGATGGAGTGTATGTAAAGGAAGAGGATATGACTATCTCAGTAACAGGGGAGATTTTGCCAAAGGAGCTTCGGGAAATTACTGCGCAGGTAGAAGCGGTAAATGTGCCTGATGGAAAAACAGCGGTTATAAGTCCTAAGGAGAAAACGGTCACGCTGAAATCCATTGAAGATGCTTCAAATATAAAACTAAAATTATCGGTTGATGTCGGAAAAATGACAGAAGCAGAGAAAATTTTGCCCGTTCAGATAGAAACGGACAGCGATATTGATATAATAGGAACATACAGCGTTTTGGTAAGAATGGAACAGGGAGAATAAAATGGCAGATATATTAGTGCGGGGGCAAAGCCTTGACGGAGCAATAAAAATTTTTGTTGCAAATACAACACTTCTTGCAAACGAGGCACAAAAAATTCATAAAAGTCTTCCCGTTGCAACAGCAGCGCTTGGGAGAACACTTACGATTGCGGCGATTATGGGGCAAAATCTCAAAAATGACGCAGATTCTGTGACTATTCAGTTTCGAGGCGACGGACCGCTCGGGAGCATTGTAGCCGTTTCGGATAACAAATCGCAGGTGAGAGGGTATGCGGTAAATCCGCTTGTGGATTTACCGCTTAATAAAAAAGGGAAGCTCGATGTAGGAAAAGCGGTTGGCAAAGGTCAGCTTTGCGTTATATATGATATGGGAATGAAAGAGCCGTATTCAGGGCGGGTGCCGATAGTTACAGGCGAAATAGCGGAGGATATGACATATTATTTTGCAAAAAGCGACCAAGTTCCCACAGCGATAGGGCTTGGCGTTTTGGTGGATACCGACTGCTCGGTAAAGGT
>DMLG01000015.1 GCA_003453455.1 Clostridiales bacterium | reverse complement strand
GAAGAAGCATCAGGCTCACCCTGAACAAGCTCCTTCCCTTTAAATTCCATTATTATATGTCCGTCATCAGTAGGAGAGATAAAACTATCGTGCTTTTCCGCCGTAACGCCCGTCATCGGCTGGAACCAATGTGTAAAATGCGTTGCGCCGTTTTCTATCGCCCAATCCTTCATTGAATTTGCCACAACATCAGCAACGCTTGAATCAAGTCTCTTGCCGTTCTTTATAGCGTTCTGCACAGCCTTATACGCCTCTTTCGGCAGGCGCTCCTTCATAGTGGCGCTGTTAAATACCTTGCTTCCAAACATTTGGGTTACTTTGTTCATAAATTCTCACTCCTTTTTTGAATAAACAAAAAAAGACAATGAGCCCGAATTTTTATTCGAGGCCTCATTGCCTTTACACGCATATGATACCACCGCATCATCAAAATGTCAATATGTTAAAAATGACAAATTGCAAAATATTTAATACATTTTTCTGTCAAAATGGCACAAAAAAACTTATTTTTCTGTGCCATATGTACGGATTATAGTTTCTGCAACCTCACGCTTTGATTGCCGCACATCCATTGCCTGTTTTTCGATAACTCTGTGCGCTTCCTCCTCTGAAAGTCCCAAGTTTTCTATCAAAATCCATTTTGCTCGGTTTACAACCCGCAGTTCCGCCATTTTTGCCGTCAGCTTTTCGTTTTTCTTTTGGGTCTTTTTAAGCCGATAATTTGTTGCAACAAGCAGATTGAAGGCTTCATACAAGGCTTGATGCGAAAGCGGCTTTGATACCGTCAAAACACCGTATTCCATAACCTTGTCCAAAACCTGTTCGTAATATTCATTATTTATAAGAATCAGCACGCCTGCGGAGTTTTCAGCGGCGGTATTTATCGCAAAATCTATACCTGATTCATCTTTAAGCGGTGCATTTATTATTACAATGTCAAAACCCTGCAAAAGCACCATTCGCTTTGCTTCGCCGACACTTGACGCACGATGCAAATCTATATGAAATCGGTCTTTTAACAAATCAGTCAGTATATCATAGATTTTATCCGATACAGAGACTGCAAGTATGCTTAATTCTTCCCTGTCAAAAAGCATAGCTCTCACTCCGATTTATTATTTAATTTTTCAAATGCCTCCAAAATTTTGTCAGGTATATATTTTTTTACTATCCCGCTACCCTTTGCAAGCAAAATTGCCTCATCTAATGTTTTTGGAAGATGTGACAGTTTTTCTGTTATCTCCTTTTTTGCATTATACAGATTGATGTTGCAAGGTGCAATAAGCTCCTTGTTACTTATAACGCCCTCCATCCCTGCATAAATCAACAGTGCATATGTAAGATACGGATTTGCCATAGGATCGGGAGAACGCAATTCAAAACGGCTTCTTTCTCCGTTTTCTGCCGGAATTCTGATAAGCTGTGAGCGATTGCCCTCAGCCCATGTAACATAAAACGGAGCCTTTTTTCCGCCCAATCTTTCATACGACTCTTTTACCGGGTTCAAAAATGCCGTAATTCCGTTTATATTTTCTAATATGCCTGCTATAAAACTGTCCGTTTTTTCTTTGTCGCTAAGCGAAATATTTATATGCATTCCGTTTCCGCTTGAATTCTTGACAGGCTTTGGCATAAAGCTTGCATAAAGTCCGTTTTTAGCTGCTATTGTCTGGGTAACTGACTTAAAAGTTACAGCATTATCTGCGCTCAATAACGGAGCTGAATGTTTAAAATCTATCTCATTTTGTCCCGGTCCCTCTTCGTGATGTGAGCTTTCGGGATAAATATCCATATTTTCAAGGGTAAGACAAATCTCACGGCGTACATTTTCACCGCGGTCAAATGGTGCAATATCAAAATATCCTGCATTGTCAAATGGCTCGCTTGTCGGATTTCCCTCATCATCTGTTTTGAAAAGGTAAAATTCAAATTCTGAGCCAATTTTAAGCTTTATGCCGTTTTTATTTGCAAAACTTACAGCATTTTTTAAAATATTCCTTGTATCCAGCTCAAAAGGTGTTCCGTCAGGATTTTTTATATCGCAAATCATTCTCACAACCTTACCTTGTGTCGGCCTCCACGGCAAGACCTCAATTGTTGACGGGTCAGGGAAAAGGAATAAATCGGAATTTGCCTCATCGCCAAAACCGCATATCGCAGAGGCATCAAAGGAAATTCCGTTTTCAAACGCCCTTTCAAGCTCGGTTGAAAGAATAGATATATTTTTCTGCACGCCAAACACATCACAAAACGCAAGTTTAATAAACTTAACATCTTCCGATAAAATGTATTCCAAAACCTCTTCTTTGCTATACATAAAATTACACCCCTTTTTGCTTTTGCATAATTCTACCACCTTAAAAGCACAAAGTCAATAAAAAAAATTATTGACTTTGTTTGCCTATGACAATTTTTACAAGTGTATGGAATGCCTCTTTGCTCTATCCGGCAAAGGTGTATATCTCACGGGTAAAGGTATTGTATTTCAGCGCAACATCGACTATACCTATATCATTCATCCGGGGCGGCAATTATTCCGCTCGCATGCGTGCCGTGTCCGTGTCATCCGTAGTGTTACTGTTAAAAACTAAGAGCAAAGCTTTGCGCAACAGGTTCTAACCCTGCCGCACAAGACTTTGCTCCGATTTAAATGGCATTAACTCATTTCTCAGTCACTTTTTTGCCCGATCGCTCTGCTACGGCATAGTACCATCTCTGCATAGTTTCAGTATTTGTAACGCTGCCTTCAAGCGCGCGCCTGTAAAACGCCGTATAACCATCCCTTCTTTCACGGACAAGATTTTCGTCTGCGGTGAAGAAGTCATAACTCACACTTTCATCAGGGAAGTTTAATGTAACATATTCTCCGGCAGGTGATTCTGCATAATCTACACTGACAAAATTTCCGCCGAGCAGTTGCTCTGCATAGGAGCTGCCATCTACTTCCTTAGCTTTTAACTCTCCAAACTCCGTTGCGCTTATAGCATAATCGGTATAATTATCATAAGCAATACGGGCAAGGTACATATCAAGCATTGTATTTGTGTAGTTTACCGGCGTTAAGTTGCTGTTTTTATCAAGTATCTCGTTAATCAATTCGCCGTTTGCCCATTCATTAAGCTCTGTCCACTGGTCGATGTCTTCGTTCATTGCTTCATTTGTTTCGCGGACATAGCGTACATCTGTGGGGGTGCAGAAAAGATAATATCTGCCCTCTTCATCTTTTGCAAAAGCCTGTATTCCCGGCATATCGCCGCAAAGAAGCTCGTGCAGTCTGTTCTCACTTACTCTTATAATTCTAAACAGCTCACCTATGCCTTCGGTTTCTTCTTCTCCCATAGCTTCGGCAGCCTCTATTGACGCCCTTTCCGAAACAATAAGCAGCAATTCTTCGCCCGTTTCATCATCAATGCTTCCCCCGTAATAATAGCAATACAGGCGTTCAAAGTATTCCTGAGGTATTGGTACCACATTTTCGTCAAAATACACTTCTGCGGGTGCATTTTTAAGGTCATCTAACAGCTTTGCCTGATACAAGAAAGAAATCATCTCACTGCGGACGCAAGGGTCAGCAGAACGGAACAGCGTATTTTCTTCCGTTATGCCGGAATTTTCTTCTGTTATAATTCCGTTTAAAACTCCCCAAAATACAGGCAATTCAAAATAAGAGCCCTCAGGAACATCCGACAGCATACCCTCTTCACGAATGGTTTTTACCATTGCCCTTATCATAGAAAAGCCGAAATCTTCCATTGTAGAATTTTCGTCTAATTCTATCTCCGCCGTGAGATCAATCCCATCTAAGGGACGGTCCATCATTCGGTAAAGAAATGTTATACACATCGCGCGGTCACAAATTGTATTTGGGCTGAACATACCCTCTCCCGTACCTTTTGTGATTTCATTTTCCACTGCCCACGCAACAGCTGTTTCATACCAGCTGCCTTCCTCTACATCAGCAAATGTTTCCGCAATCTCAGGCTCAGGCTGACCTGCCATGCGCCAAAGGAATGTGACTGCCTGAGCCCGGCTAACTTCACCTTGCGGATTAAAGCTGTTTTCGTCCACGCCGTATGTAATGCCTGCATCCACACCCCACTGTACTGCTGGATAGAAGTAGTCAGCGTCCGTAACATCAGCAAATTCTGCCGCTTGTACCGCTGTTGCTGTCATGCCCGTCAAAATTGAAATGACGAGTAAAAGGTTGTAAATTTTGAATAACTTTTTCATTTTTTCGCTCCTTCGTATTTAATTT
>DMLG01000134.1 GCA_003453455.1 Clostridiales bacterium | reverse complement strand
TGCTTTATTGAAGACAAATCATATTTTGATAAATCCTCCTTTATAAGCATACGGTACATTGTCGGGGGCGCACAGAAAGTAGTTATATTATATTTTGCGAAAAGCGGAAGTATCTTGTCTGCGTGAAATCTATCGAAATCATATACAAACACGCCGCCTTCACACATCCATTGACCGTAAAGCTTTCCCCAAAGCGCCTTTCCCCAGCCTGTATCGGATATTGTAAAATGAAGACCATTGCGTTCGGCACAGTGCCAGTATTTTGCCGTTACAAAGTGTCCGAGCGGATATTTATAGCTATGCACTGCAATTTTTGGATACCCTGTTGTTCCTGATGTAAAGAACATAAGCATATCATCATTACCGCAAGGCGCGCCTTCTTCACGGACAAATTTTCTGCTGAAAAGGCTGTATTCACGGTTAAAGTTGTGCCAGCCTTTTCGGTCAGTATCGGTTGCAATTTTTATTTTAAGATTTGGCGCATTTTTTGCCGCAAGGTCAACCTGGTCTAAAATATAATCTTCATTTGCACAAACAATAGCCTTAACCTCTGCTGCTTCGAAACGGTATGTGTAATCGTGTTCTTTTAACTGATTTGTTGCAGGGATTACGACTGCGCCCAGCTTATGAAGAGCAAGAATTGAGAACCAGAACTGGTAATTCCTCTTTAAAACAAGCATTACCTTGTCCCCTTTTCCTATTCCCAAAGACTTAAAATAATTTGCGGTCTGGCTTGACGCATCTTTTATATCTTTGAAGGTAAAACGACGCTCATTCATATCATTGTCTAAATGCACCATCGCCAATTTTTCGGGATATTTTCTTGCAATCTTGTCAACAACATCAAAAGCAAAGTTGAAGGAGTCTTCGTTTTTAAAGGAAATATCCTCTAAAACACCCATTTCTGTTTCTTTTACCTTAACAAAATCGTTTATTACAAGATTTTCCGATTGGCGTGCGTGCAATATGGTGTTTGTGAGCTCACTTTCGTCATGTTTATCCTCGCCTGCCAAAATAATAGCACAGAAAACACACTTTTTTCCGCCTATTGCAATCATTCCATGAGGTGTTGAGCTGTTATAATAAATAGAATCTCCCTCATTCAGAATAACGGTATGCTCTCCTATCTGTACTTTCAAGCTTCCCTCCAGAATCAGGTCAAATTCCTGTCCCTTATGCGTAGTTAAATGTATCGGAAGATGCTGTTGTTCCTCTGAATAGTCATAAGTAACATAATAAGGCTCAGCAATTTTATGCTTAAAAAGAGGCGCTAAATTAGAGATTGAAATTCCGTCCTCTTTTGCGGTTTGATGCCCCTCGCCCTTTCTTGTCACATTATATGAAGAAAGGTTTGCACTGACGCCTTCCAAAATATCATTTATCTCTAAATGAAACGCAAGTGCACACTTGTGAATAAATGTAAACGGGAAATCAAGCGTTCCTGTTTCATACTGCAAGTACTTTTGGGCAGTAACCTCTGTTTTTTCTGCCATATCCTGAACAGAAAAACCCATAATTTCGCGCATTTCCTTAATTCTTTCTGCAATTTCGATGAGTTTTGCATTTGGTTCCATAAATATCAACTCCTTAAATAAAAAAACCGCCTCAAAGAAAATCTTTGAGACGGGTTAAAACTAATTTTCCCGCGGTACCACTCAAATTGCGTCCAAAAAGGACACCTCTTATCAAGCTCCAACAAGCTCTATGCATTAACGCAGCAATCACGAGGGACACTACTTAAATTTCACACCCCCGGCTCAGAAGCGATGGGTCATTGAAAGGCAGTTTTATTGGCTCGCAGCAACCGCCAACTCTCTTAAAAACCGCTACTCTCGACCGTCTTCATCACAGCCTTTAATAATTGTCAGAGTGATATTAACACATTTTTTTTGCTTTGTCAATAGTTTTTTAATAATTTTATTGTATTTCTTCAATATTATACGGCGTTGTTTGATATACAAAGTAATTGAGCCAATTTGAATAAAGGAGATTTGCACTACTGCGCCAACTGTTTATAGGCGGCTTTTTCTCATCATCATTTTCAAAATAATTTTTGGGCATTTGTATTTTCTTACCGGCCTGTAAATCTCGCAAATATTCATTTTTAAGCGTATCTGTGTCATATTCGGGGTGACCTGTAACGAAAATTTGTCTTCCCTTATCAGTAGAAATTATATAAACTCCTGCCTCTTTTGAAGACGCAAGGATTTTTAAATCGGGTATATTTTCAATATCTTCCCGCAATACGGTAGTATGCCGTGAGTGAGGCGCCATGAAAACATCGTCAAATCCACGCAAAAGAATTGACTGCTTATAATCTGCCGTATGAGGATATATGCCGAAAAGCTTTTCAGGAAGGGAAACTTTTTTTATTCCATAATAGTGATAAAGTGCCGCCTGTGCTGCCCAGCAAATATGGAGAGTGCTTGTGACATGCGTCTTGCTCCAATCCATTATCGTACAAAGCTCTTCCCAATAATTCACATCTTCAAAATCCATAAGTTCAACTGGCGCACCGGTTATTATCATACCATCATATTTTTCACCCTTGATTTCATCAAAACTTTTGTAAAAATCTATCATATGCTGCTCATCGGTATGTGTTGCTTTGTGTGTTGCAGTCTGCAAAAATTCAAGTTTTACTTGAAGAGGAGTGTTACCCAAAAGACGGGCAAACTGAGTTTCTGTCGCGATTTTTGTCGGCATCAGATTAAGCAGCAAAATCCTTAATGGTCTTATATCCTGCGTAAGAGCCCTTGTTTCTGTTATAACAAAGATATTTTCACTATTTAATGTTTCTGTTGCCGGTAAATCGTTAGGAATTTTAATTGGCATTATCTCACCTCATTAAGTGCCTGCTTTATATCATTTATAATATCTTCGGCATTTTCAATACCCACAGACATTCTTATTAAATCTGCTCCAATGCCTGCATCAACAAGCTGTTCATCGGTAAGCTGACGGTGGGTGGTTGACGCAGGATGCAAAACGCATGTGCGTGCATCAGCCACATGGACAACAATAGCCGCAAGCTTTAAGCTGTCCATAAATTTGACAGCTGCCTCTCTTCCGCCTTTTATACCGAAGGAAATAACTCCGCAAGCGCCCTTTGGCAAATATTTTTCTGCCAAAGCAAAATCTTTGCTTGATTCAAGCTTCGGGTAGTTTACCCAAGCAATTTTTTCATTACTTTCTAAAAATTTTGCAACTTCCAGCGCATTTTGAGAGTGACGCTCCATTCTAAGATGCAAGGTTTCAAGACCCATATTGAGCAAAAATGCATTTAAAGCGCTTGGCGCAACACCAAAATCACGAATAAGCTGAACGCGAAGTTTAGTTATAAATGCGGCTTCTCCGAATTGTTTTGTATAAACTACGCCGTGATACGACTCATCAGGCTCGGTAAGTTCAGGGAATTTTCCGTTGTTCCAATCGAATTTTCCGCTGTCAACTACACATCCGCCTACAACAGTCGCATGACCGTCCATATATTTGGTGGTAGAATGAATTACAATATCTGCCCCATATTCAAATGGTCTGCACAAAATAGGCGTTGCAAAAGTATTATCAACTAAAAGCGGTAAATTATGCTTATGCGCAATATTTGCATATTTTTCAATATCCATAACATTAAGCGCAGGGTTTGCTATTGTTTCGCCAAAAACCAGACGCGTATTTTCATCAAACAGTGCATCAATTTCACTTTCCGTCATTTCCGGTGTTGCAAAACGCACCTCAATCCCAAGTTTTTTTAAGGTGACAGCAAAAAGATTTATTGTACCTCCATAAATTGAAGAAAGACTTACAAAATTCTGTCCGCTTCCCGTAATATTCAGTATTGCAAGAAGGTTTGCAGCCTGACCTGATGTTGTAAGTGCAGCACCTACTCCGCCTTCCAAATCTGCAATTTTTTCCTCAACACAGGAAAGTGTAGGATTAGAAATTCTTGAATACATATGTCCCGGTGCCTTTAAGTCAAACAAATCACCCAAATGATTAGCAGAGTCATATTTATAAGTCGTACTTTGATATATCGGAAGTACGCGCGGCTGCCCATTTTCCGGCTTATATCCGCTTTGAATACATTTTGTTTCTATCTTGTAATTATCCATTAAATCTCAACCTTTCTCATTTTATTTAAAAGCAGTACAGAAATTTCTGTACTGCTCAAAATTATTTTGTTTTCTTTGACGCAATCTCAGAAGTTTTCCATGCGGCCCAGAACGGACTTGCTATAAATATTGATGTATATGCGCCGATTATAACTCCGATTATCAATGGGAATGCAAATTCTTTAATTGAATTTACGCCAAGGAAATAGAGCAAAAGAATGGTTATAAGCGTCGTAATAGTAGCATTTAGAGTTCTTCCCATAGACTCGGAAATACTTCTGTCAACAACTTCTGCTACAACCCCACCCTTTTTGGCATTAAATCCACGCATATTCTCGCGTATTCTATCGAATACCACGATGGTATTGTTTATTGAATATCCTACAACTGTAAGCATAGCAGCAATAAATGTTGTATTTAAAGGTGTATAAGTAATCGTATAAACCGCCATCATAACGATAACATTTATTGCAAGTGCGATTACAGCCATAACAGCACTCTTTACTTCAAACCTTATAGCAATGTATGCTAATATACAAAGAATTGCAATAAGTGTGAATATCAAAGCTTTTCTCTGAACCTGTGTTCCAAAGCTTGCAGATGCACTGTTTACAGACATAACGGCATTTTCGCCGTACTTTTCGGTAATGGCAGCTATTAAATTTGCTTTTGTTTCATCATCAAGCTCTGACATTTTTATAGTTGCCTGAGTTCCGTCGCCAATTTTTTGAACAACAGGAGCGGCAACATCGCCTGCAACCTCTGTTACAAGGTCTGCAACTTCCTGGTTTTCAAATTGCGCGTCTACATTTACCTGCATTCTTATACCGCCGACAAATTCAGTATCGAAGTTAAAGCCGCGTACAAAATACATTATAACTCCTACTACAATAATCAATATAGGAAGCAATAAAAATTTAATTCTGTTTTCTGTATATTTAATATTCTTCATTTTACTTACCTCCCTTAATTATGCGCAGAACAGCTTGCGGTTCTTAAACTGGAAATTTACAAGCTGCTTCAAAAGGAATTTTGTTATAACGATAGCAGTAAACATACTTACGATAACGCCAAGTCCCAAAGTCACAGCAAAACCTCTGATTGTACCTATGCCCGAAAGGTAAAGTACAACACAGGATATAACGGTTGTGACATTTGAGTCCAAAATTGCGGAAAACGCTTTGTCAAAGCCTGAGTCAACAGCAGCTTTTATAGATTTTCCGTTCTTCAATTCTTCCTTCATTCTCTCAAAAATGATAACATTTGCATCGACCGCCATACCAAGCGATGTTATAATGCCTGCAATACCAGAAAGGCTCAGATTTACACGCAATACGCCTAATAGAAGCGCTATAAGCCCAACATAAATAGCAAGCGCTATTGACGCCAAAATACCAGACATTCTGTAAATAATTATCATAAAGAGCATTATCAAAAGTATGCCGATTGCCGCTGCCTTCATAGATGAAGGAAGAGCGTCCGCACCAAGCTCTGCACCGATTGTTTCCTTAGAAATTGCGGTAAGTTCAAAAGGAAGCTGACCTGATTTAATCTGATTTGCAAGCTCTTGCGCCGTTTCAGGAGTGAAATTTCCCTCAATTATACAAGTTTCGGAATTGATTTCAGCTTTAACAGACGGGCTTGAAATAATATTTTCGTCCATTACAATTGAAATATAGTTTTTACCCTCGCCAGCCTTAGCTGCGGCATTTTTAGTTGCCTCAGCAAATTTGGCAACAGCCTCTGATGTTAAAGTAAGCTGAACATAAGCCTGTGCAGCGCCTGTCTGAGAGGTCTGACCATACTTATACTCTGCATTTTTGATATCGGTAGCACCGTCTAAAACAACATTTCCGTCAGCATCCTGGAAAGTAAGCTTTGCGGTAGAGCCTAAAAGACTTGCCGCCTCATCGGTGTTTGTAACTGATGGAATTTCAACAGTAATCTGTCCTGCATTGTCCCTTGAAATTCTCGCCTCTGTATAGCCTGCACCGTTTAAACGGGCATTGAATATTGCTTCAACAATGTCCATTTCTGCCTCAGTCGGATTTGCCTTGTTTGCCTCAAAAGTTATAACTGAGCCTCCTGCTAAGTCAATACCCTTTCTTATACCCTGAGTTTCGTCAAATACTCCTCCGTATTTGAACCCCGATACATCAAATCCTATAAAAGCCACGCAGTTTAATACTACTGCAATAATGACCATAAGGATAAGAAGTAATACACTTTTTTTCTTCATAGTTTGTCCGTCCTTTCACAATGTAAATAACATACCTTCATATTATATCCTTTTTTTTCTAATTAGTCAATACAAAATTACTTTTTTTATATATTTACTTGCAGAATTCTTCAAAATATTGTAAAATTGATACCATAAAAGTAGGTGAATTTTGATATGGAGAAATTTAAGATAATCATCCCCTGCCTGTTTGGTTTAGAGGCATTAGTCGCAAAGGAACTTAAATGGCTCGGATATGATGTATTTAAGACAGAAGACGGCAAGGTAAGTTTTTTAGGCGATTTTGAGGCAGTCGCTCGCACTAATTTATGGATTAGATGCGGAGAAAGAGTTCTGATAGAAGTTGCGGAATTTGACGCAATTTCCTTTGAAGAGCTTTTTGAAAAGACAAAAGCTGTAAAATGGAGCGATTGGCTTCCAAAGGATGCAGTATTCCCCATTAAAGGTTTTTGTTTAAAATCAACGCTTGCCAGTATGCGTGACTGTCAGGCAATTATAAAAAAAGCAATAGCCGACTCAATGTCAAAAAGCTATGGCATAGATTGGTTTCCCGAAACAGGAACTCTGTATCAAATTCAGTTTTCTGTTATGAAGGACAAAGTAAGTCTTATGATAGACACCTCAGGTGACGGACTTCATAAAAGGGGCTACCGCCGTATTGCAAATGCCGCACCGCTCAAAGAAACAATTGCCGCAGCTATGGTTATGCTAAGCTTTTGGAAGTACGAATATCCGCTTTTAGACCCATTTTGCGGGAGCGGTACGATACCGATTGAAGCTGCAATGTTTAAAAGAAATATTGCGCCCGGAATTTCCCGTACATTCTCTTCCGAAAACTTTTCACAAATTCCTCAAACTATATGGAATTCGGCAAGAAGCGAAGCCCATGATAAAATGCGTGATACACTCCTTAATATTGTAGCTTCGGACATTGATACCGATATACTTTCGGTAGCTATGCAGAATGCAAAAATTGCAGGAGTAGATGATGCAATTTCATTTAACAGTTGTGATGCTGCGCAGGTTAGCTCCCATGAAAAATACGGAAGTATTATATGCAATCCCCCATACGGTGAGCGTTTGGGAGATAAGCAGTCCTGCGAGGAGCTTTATGCAAATATCGGCAAAGCTTTTTCACATCTTCCCGATTGGTCCTATTACATTCTTGCATCAGATGAGAACTTTGAAAAGCACTTCGGAAAAAAAGCGGATAAGCGCAGAAAAATATATAATGGTATGATAAAATGCAACATTTATCAGTATTTTGGAGCAAGACCGCCCAAAAAAACAGAAACGACCTAAAAATCGTTTCTGTTTTTTTAAATTACTTAAATAGTTTTTTGATATTTTCCATTGCCTCAATAGTTGCCTCACGGGTATTGAATGCAGTAAGGCGTATGTACCCTTCGCCGTTTGCTCCAAAACCTGCCCCGGGGGTAGTGACAACCCCCGCTTTTTCAAGAATTTCATCGAAAAATCCCCAGCTTGTTTTACCGTCAGGAATTTTTGCCCATACATAAGGCGAGCTGACTCCCCCGTATGCCTTTATACCTATACTCTGAAACGCTTCTTTTATTATTTTTGCATTTTCAAGATAATATAATATATTATCTCTTACCTGCTTTTTACCCTCTTCTGAATAAACAGCAGCCGCAGCCCTTTGAATTACATACGGCACACCGTTAAATTTTGTGCATTGCCGCCTTAGCCACAGTTTATTAAGCTCCGTACCATCAACCTTTACGCTTTTCGGAATTACTGTATATGCACATCTTGTACCGGTAAAGCCTGCCGTCTTTGAAAAACTGCGAAATTCAATTGCAACATCCTTTGCGCCTTCAATTTCAAATATAGAATGCGGTACATCAGGTTCTGTAATAAATGCCTCATACGCAGCATCAAATAAGATTATAGAATTATTTTTCTTTGCATAATCAACCCACGCTTTAAGACGCTTTTTAGAAATTGTCATACCCGTAGGGTTATTCGGATAGCAAAGATAAATAATGTCTGCCTTTTCCTCTGGAATTTCAGGAACAAAGTTATTTTCTTCTGTTGCATTTAAGTAAATCAAATTGTTCCATTTGCCGTTTTCGTCAATTTCCCCTGCTCTGCCGCTCATAACATTAGTATCAACATAAACAGTATAAACAGGGTCGCAGACTGCAACTTTATTTTCCCTCGCAAATATATCAACAATATTTCCGCAGTCGGATTTTGCGCCGTCAGAAATAAAAACCTCATCCGGTTCAATTCCAAGCCCCTGATAGTCATTTTCACAAATCAGCTCGCGCAGGAACAGATATCCCTGCTCAGGACCATAGCCGTGAAATCCCTCAAAAGTGCCCATTTCCTCTGTAGCCTTATGCATTGCCTCGATTACAGCAGGAATTAAAGGACGGGTAACATCGCCAATACCCATTTTTATCAGTTTTCTGTCAGGATTTTTATCTGAAAAATCCGCAACCTTTTTAGCTATATTTGTAAAAAGGTAACTCGGTGAGAGTTTTAAAAAGTTATCGTTAATTTTTGTCATTGTCTTTTGCTCCTTTTTTAAATTTCGCCGTCAAAAACAAATTCACATGGGCCTGTCATATAGACACATTCCCCATTCCATTCTATTTTAAGCTCACCGCCTAAAAGATGTACCAGGACTTCGGTATCAACAAGGTTAGAAAGCTTTGCTGCAACCATCGAAGCACAAGCACCGGTACCGCAAGCAAGTGTTTCGCCTGCACCTCTCTCCCAAACGCGCATTTCAATATTCCCACGGTCTTTTACAATTACAAATTCTGTGTTTATACGCTCCGGAAAGAGCAGATTGTTTTCAAATTTAGGCCCTACTTTAAATAGATCCGGCATTTCATCTACAAAAACAACAATATGCGGGTTTCCCATAGAAACCCCTGTTGCCTTATAAATCACGCCGTCAATTTCTATATTCTGCATAATAAATGTGTCCAAATCGGACAAAATAGGTATTTTCCTTGGAAAAAGCTCAGGCTTCCCCATATTTACCCGGACAGTCTTCACCTTTAAATCATCACCAATGTTTAGCTGCAAATATTTTATTCCTGCAAGAGTTTCAATGCTTATCTCGGTTTTATCGGTGAGCTTTCGGTCATAAACATATTTTGCAACACATCTTATGGCATTTCCGCACATTTGTGCCTGTGTACCGTCAGCATTATACATATCCATTCTAAAATCTGCAATTTCCGAAGGCTTAATAAGAACAAGTCCGTCAGAGCCTATTCCAAAATGCCTGTCACTTAGAATTTTTGCCGTTTCATTTATATTCTCTACCTGCTCGGAAAAGCAGTTTACATATATGTAGTCATTCCCAAGCCCTTGCATTTTCGTAAATTTCATCTAATCACCGCCAAATTTCAATTAAAAATTAAAATTGACAAGCAAAACCAAAGAAAAGCCTGTCAATTTTATATTATATAAAACCTTACAAAACCTTGATTTTATATATTATACCATATAACGGTAAAATATGCAATCATTTATATCAAAAGTTTTGGAATTATTTAAGTCCAACATCAAGCGCCATCATAATAACAAATCCTATTGCAAAGAAAACTGTACCTATACTAAAATGTGCTTCGTCATTATTTGAAGGAAGTAATTCTTCAATAACCACATAAAACATCGCGCCTGCCGCAAAACTTAAAAAGTACGGCATAACAGGCAGAAAAAACCTTGCAGCGAAAATAGTTATAAAGGCGCCAATCGGCTCTACAATCCCCGACAGTGCACCACATACAAATGCCTTAAATTTTGTCATACCCGAAGTATTTAAAGGCATTGACACAATAGCGCCCTCCGGGAAATTTTGTAGCGCTATTCCGAGTGCAAGCGCAAAAGCGCTCGTGGCACTTATATCACTTCTGCCGTAAATCAGCCCTGCATAAACTATTCCAACCGCCATTCCCTCAGGAAGATTGTGTATAGTAACGGCAAGGACGAGCTTTGTCGTCTTTGAAAAGGTGCTTCTATAATTATTTTCAAAGCCTATGTATGGCATTATTATATCTATAATAATAAGAAATACTATTCCAAGCAAAAAACCGATAGTGGCAGGAATAAATGAAAATCTTCCTAAAAATTCCGCGCCCTCCAAAGCCGGCAAAATTAAACTGAAAAACGATGCAGCCACCATAACTCCGCCGGCAAATCCTGTTAATATGCGGTCCGCTTTTTTGCTAATATTCTTTCTCAGGAAGAATACACAAGCTGCACCAAGCGTTGTTCCCACAAACGGAACCATAATGCCGTAAAAAGCATCAATCCACATTTTTTCACCCCCTCTACCCAGATTACATAAATATGCTTTTTTATCATATGCAAAACGAGTGAAAAATGACATTTAGCAGTGTGCATACAAAAATAAAGCCACCCAAGAGGATGACTTTATTTTTTTACATCAAAAAATCGGAACGAGCGTTTTTCCGCTTGTTCCGATTTGAACGAACTGAACGGTATAGATATACTCAAAATCGCAAAAAGTTGGTAGCGACAGTTTTCCGTAAACGAGTGCGTTTACAAACGAGTAGGGAAACCGAGCGTGACTTTTTGCGAAAAAGGAGGAGCAGTGGCATGAGCGAACTCTGATTTTTGCAAAAAAATCAGAGCAAGCGATATAAAGCTTGCTCCGACGTGG
>DMLG01000142.1 GCA_003453455.1 Clostridiales bacterium | reverse complement strand
AGGAAAGCTCAAAGGCTATCGTTTCAGCGTCACTTATCGAGCTTTATGCACTTTTGGGATTTATTGTATCCTTCCTTATTGTAATCAATCTTTAAAAGGAGCGGAGAAAAAGTGGCAGGACTGGAACTAATAACAGATACCATTTTAGCAGAAGCAAGGCAAAAAGCAGATGTAAAAATCAGCGAGGCAAACAAAAGAATAGACGAAATAAACAAAGAGTATTCAGCTGAAATTGAGGGTATAAAAGAACGCGAAAAATCTGCCCGTCTTGACGCTGTAAACGCTTTAAAGGAGCGAAAGGCAGCGGAAAAGGACGCATATTTGCGTGAAATGCTTTTAAAAACCGAGCGGGAAACTGCAAAAGAGCTTATAGAAGCGGCAAAGAACAGGATTTTGAATATGCCAAAAGACGAGTATTTTTCTTATCTTAGAGAGATTTATAAAAATCAGAAGGATGAGGAAGTCGGCGGAGAGGTTCTTTTATATAAAGAGGATAGGGAAAATATGCTTGACGGATTTTTGGAAAGTCTTGGCGCAGGTTTTACCTTATCAAATGATGAAGCACCGTCAAAAGGTCTTATTGTAAGGCATGGCAGGGTGTATGTGAACTGCACTATTGACGCTATTTTCCACGAAATGGAAAGCGAGCTTTATGATATAGCCGCAAAATAAGGAGTGAAAATATTGAAAGATGTTGAGTATGTATATGCCGTTTCCTTTATAAAAACGCTTGAAAACAAAATGCTCACTCATTCCGATATGCAGACGCTTATTGCATCAAGCGGAATTGATGCGGCAAAACGGTTTTTAAAAGAGCGTGGTTGGAGCGGTGAAACGAGCGAGGAGCTTTTGAAAAATGAACTTGAAAGCGCTTGGCAAAAGGCATATGAAGTATGCCCCGATGAGGCTCCTATTGATTTGCTCCTTTATGAAAATGATTTTCATAACTTAAAAACGGTGTTAAAGGCAACGGTAGCAGGTGAAAAGTGGGAAAATATGATACTTTCACCGCATATTACACCGCCTGAGAAAATAGAGGCGGCGATAAAAAATAAAAATGCCGAAGAGCTTCCGGAACATATAAAAGATGTTGCTGGAAAGGCTTACAAGATACTGACCTCGACTATGGACGGTCAGCTTGCAGAGATTTTTATTGATAAAGCGGAGCATTTAGCGGTTTTGGAAAGTGCAAAAAGGTCAAGAAGTGACTTTTTAATCGGTTGGGCACAGCTATTAATAGAGCTTACTGATTTAAAAACCGCATGGCGGTGCGCTTTTAGTAATAAATCAAGGGATTTTTCAAAGAATGCGCTTATTTTTCCAAAGGAACAGCTTTTTGGATCGGTTAGCGGCGTAATAGAGGAAATTAAGAAAAACTATCCCGATGCGGAGACTGAGTCTATAAGCGCATTTGAAAAATGGTGCGATAATAAAAAGCTTGCCTATGCAAAAAGCGCTAAATCCGAAAGTTTCGGCTTTGCGCCAATAATGGCATTTTTGATAGGAAAAAGCTTTGAAATTAAGGCGGTACGCATAATCCTTGCCTGCAAGGAAAATGGCTGGGGCGAGGAAATCATAAAGGAAAGGCTGCGTGACGCATATGTATAAAATCGGAGTTTTGGGAGATTATGACAGCATTTGTGCATTTGCGGCTCTTGGGCTTGATATAAAGAGCGTCGAAAATGCGAAGCAGGCGGAGGAATGCCTGAAAGATATGGCCGTCTCTGGCTATGGGATAATCTATATAACCGAGCAGTATTTTAAAGAGCTTGAAAGCGTAGTAGAAAGCTACCGCGAGTCGGTAACACCTGCGATAATGCCAATTCCTTGCGTAAAGGGATTTTACGGAGTCGGAAAGGATCGTATGAAGAAGTTTGTAGAACAGGCAGTCGGCTCTGATATAATTTACAATGATTGATGGAAAGGACAATAAAGATGGAAAAAAGCGGAGTAATCAAAAAAGTATCAGGTCCTTTGGTAATAGCGGAGGGTATGCGTGATGCAAATATGTATGACGTTGTCCGCGTAAGCGATATAGGTCTTGTCGGTGAAATAATTGAAATGCACGGCGGTGACGCGTCCATTCAGGTTTATGAGGAAACTTCGGGATTAGGACCCGGTGGAAAGGTTGTATCCACAATGGAGCCGCTTTCTGCGGAGCTTGGACCGGGACTTATAAAGAGTATCTATGACGGTATCCAAAGACCGCTTGATGCAATTATGGAAAAAGCAGGAACGCGCTTGGAGCGAGGCGTAAATGTGCCTGCGTTAAAGCGTGATATAAAATGGGATTTTAAAGCAACTGCACAGCTTGGGAAAGTGTCGGGCGGCGACATTTTAGGTACTGTCCAGGAAACTGAGGTTGTAACTCATAAAATTATGGTGCCGCCTGCTTGGAGCGGTGAGCTTATAGAGTTAAACAGCGGAAGTTATACTGTTGAGGAAACCATAGGTAAAATAAAGCTTGAAAATGGCGAGATAAAAGAACTTAAACTTATGCAAAAATGGCCTGTCAGGGTTGGCAGACCGTATAAGAGAAAGCTTTCACCGGATATGCCGCTTGTTACGGGACAGAGAGTTATTGACACACTTTTCCCGATTGCAAAGGGCGGTGTCGGTACAGTTCCGGGACCTTTCGGCAGCGGTAAAACGGTTGTTCAGCATCAGCTTGCAAAGTGGGCGGATGCAGATATTGTTATATACATCGGCTGCGGCGAGCGTGGTAACGAGATGACCGATGTTTTAAACGAATTTCCCGAAATCAAGGACCCGAAAACGGGTAAAACGCTTATGGAGCGTACAGTTTTGATTGCAAACACCTCCGATATGCCTGTTGCGGCGCGTGAGGCAAGCATTTATACGGGTATTACAATTGCGGAGTATTTCCGTGATATGGGATATTCAGTAGTGCTTTTGGCAGACTCTACATCTCGTTGGGCGGAGGCTCTTCGTGAAATGAGCGGACGCTTGGAAGAAATGCCGGGTGAGGAGGGCTATCCTGCATATTTGGGAAGCCGTCTTGCAGGTTTTTATGAGCGTGCTGGAAGAGTTGTGTCAAGCGGCACAGAGGATAGAATTGGAGCTTTGAGCGTCGTGGGCGCAGTATCACCGCAGGGCGGAGATATTTCCGAGCCTGTTTCGCAAGCAACGCTCCGAATTGTAAAGGTTTTCTGGGGACTTGATTCCGAGCTTGCATACAGGCGTCACTTTCCTGCAATAAATTGGCTTAAAAGCTATTCACTCTATGTTGACAGTATGGAAAAATGGTATGGGGATGAGGTTTCTCCCGACTGGATTCCGCAAAGAACGCGTATTATGGCACTTTTGCAGGAGGAAGCAGAGCTTGAAGAAATGGTAAAGCTTGTTGGTATGGATGCACTTGTGGCAACCGACAGATTAAAGCTTGAAATTGCACGCTCAATAAGAGAGGACTATTTGCATCAGGACGCTTTTCACGAGGTTGACACATATGCATCGCTTAATAAACAATGCGTAATGGCAAGACTTATACTTAAATTCTATGATATGACAAAATCGGCACTTGCTGACGGAATAAATATAAATAAGCTTGTAGCTCTTCCTGTCCGTGAGCGAATTGGTAGAATAAAGTATGTGCCTGAGGATAAGCTTTCAAAAGAGTATGATGATATTTTGGAAAATATCACGCGCGAAATTGATGAACTGAGAAAGGAGGCGGCAGAAAATGCCTAAGGAATACAGAACGATTGAAGAAGTATCAGGACCCTTGATGCTTGTTAAAAATACATCGGGCGTTACCTATAATGAGCTTGGCGAAATCGAGCTTGCAGACGGCAGCCGCCGCAGATGCAGAGTTTTAGAGATAAACGGCTCTGACGCACTTGTTCAGCTTTTTGAAAGCAGCGCAGGTATCAATATTGAGGATTCTAAGGTGCGCTTTTTGGGGCACGGAATAGAGCTTGGCGTATCGGAGGATATGTTAGGCCGCGTTTTTGACGGTCTTGGAAGACCAAAGGACGGAAAACCTGAAATTATTCCTGATAAAAGGGAGGACATCAACGGAACACCGATGAACCCTGCTGCAAGGAGCTATCCTGAGGAGTTTATCCAGACGGGCGTGAGTGCGATAGACGGACTTAACACATTGGTAAGAGGTCAAAAACTTCCGATTTTTTCAGGAAGCGGACTTCCGCACGCAAATCTTGCGGCGCAGATTGCAAGACAGGCAAAGGTTTTGGGCGAGGGCAGTAAATTTGCCGTTGTTTTTGCCGCAATCGGTATAACTTTTGAAGAGGCAGAGTTCTTTATCGACGATTTCAGAAAAACGGGAGCCTTAGAACGAACAGTGCTTTTTGTAAATCTTGCAAACGACCCTGCAATAGAGCGTATTGCAACACCGAAAATGGCGCTGACTGCTGCGGAATATCTTGCATTCGAGAAAAATATGCATGTTTTGGTTATTATGACCGATATTACAAACTATGCGGATGCTCTTCGTGAAATTTCGGCAGCAAGAAAGGAAGTACCCGGAAGACGCGGATATCCGGGATATATGTACACAGACCTTGCAACTCTCTATGAGCGTGCAGGAAGGTTAAAGGGCAGCGACGGCTCAATAACGCTTATTCCGATTTTAACAATGCCTGAGGACGATAAAACACACCCAATCCCCGACCTTACGGGATATATAACAGAGGGACAGATAATTTTATCACGAGAGCTTTACAGAAAGAATGTTATGCCTCCTATTGATGTACTCCCAAGCCTTTCGCGTCTTAAAGACAAAGGTATAGGCGAGGGCAAAACAAGGGCCGACCATGCAAACACAATGAACCAGCTTTTTGCGGCTTATGCACGAGGCAAAGAGGCAAAAGAGCTTATGGTAATTCTTGGTGAGGCGGCGCTTTCGGAGGTTGATAAGCTGTACGCAAAATTTGCTGATGAGTTTGAAAAGAAATATGTGTCCCAAGGCTATACGACCGACAGGACTATTGAAGAAACCTTGGAAATTGGCTGGGAGCTTTTGTCAATACTACCAAGAAGTGAGTTAAAGAGAATTAAGGACGAATATCTTGATAAATATTATAAAGGGTAATTTCTCTTATAAAAGGAGTGGAAAAAGTGGCAGAACTGAATGTTAATCCTACCCGTATGGAGCTTGCGCGGATTAAGAAAAGTCTTGCTGTGGCGACAAAGGGGCATAGGCTTTTAAAAGATAAGCGCGATGAACTTATGCGCCAGTTTTTGAATATTATGCGCGAGGCAAAAGACCTTCGAGAAGAGGTAGAAGAAGGGCTAAAAAATGCAAATAAAAGCCTTGCTATTGCCAGCTCGCTTTTGCAAAGAGAAGTTATAAACTCCGCACTGCTTCTGCCAAAGCAGGAGGTACTGCTTGATGTCACAAAAAGAAACATTATGAGTGTTGATGTGCCTGTTTTTAGCGCAAAAATGCGTACATCACAGGATAGTGACATTTTCTCATATGGCTATGCTTTTACGGGCGGTGATTTGGATTTTGCCATATCCTCGCTTGCCGGTGTTCTTCCACAAATGCTGCGGCTTTCAGAGCTTGAAAAATCGGCGGAGATGTTAGCAGGAGAAATTGAACGAACAAGAAGGCGTGTTAATGCGTTAGAATATGTAATGATTCCCGATTACCGCGACACTATAAAGCGGATAACAATGAAGCTTGATGAAGCAGAGCGCTCAAACACGGTACGGCTTATGAAGGTAAAGGATATGATGATAGCCGAAAATATTGCATCAAAGCGAGGGGAAAACGCATAAAGATAAATCAGTCCGGTTTGCTTGTAAACATGGACTGATTTTTTTGCCGCCAATAATCTATATCTTGATAGGAAAAATGTAACTTTTGGAAAAATTATACAAGATATTGATTGACAGCGGATAATATATATTGTATAATAGAGGTATCTTTTATATAGAGGTATTGCTATGAAAATTTATGGACTGCAAAAACTGACGCTTTTAGATTATCCGGGAAAAACGGCGTGCACTATTTTCACGGGCGGCTGCAATTTCAGGTGTCCGTTTTGCCACAATGCCCTTTTGGTTACTGATATTGATGAGTCTGACACTTATACTGAGGAGGAAATTTTGTCTTTTTTATCAAAAAGACAAGGGCTTTTGGACGGCGTTTGCATAACGGGTGGAGAGCCGCTGATGCATAGCGATATTATAGAGTTTGTCAAGAGAATAAAAGAGCTTGGATATAAAGTGAAGCTTGATACAAACGGCACTTTTCCTGAAAGACTTAAAGAGCTTTTAGAAAATAGTCTTGTCGATTATGTGGCTATGGATATAAAAAATTGTAAGGAAAAATATGCA